>DASZJM010000212.1:0-22011 GCA_035948165.1 Candidatus Methylomirabilota bacterium | reverse complement strand
ATCCTCGCGCTGAGCCAGGCGCTCGAGTCGCTCGTGCTCCTGCTGGACGTGGGCACCGGCCCCACGCTCGAGTGGATGACCCGCACGGTGGCCTCCGCCACCCCGGTCGGGCTCGCGCTCGCGGTCGCGGTGGTCGGTCTGCTCGCCCCGGTGGGCGAGGAGCTGTTCTTCCGCGGCTACATGCTCACGCGCTTCCGGCAGGTCTGGAGCCCGGGCCCGGCGATCCTGGTGACCGCGATTGCCTTCGGCATCATCCACGGCGAGTGGGTCCACGGGGTGCTCGCCGCCGGCATCGGCATCTACCTGGGGCTCGTGACCGAGCGCTCCGGCAGCGTGGTCCCCGCGATGATCTGCCACGCGGCCAACAACACCGCGTCGCTGCTGCTGTCGGCGTGGATCGGCTCGCCCCACGGCCGTGGGCTCAACGCGGCCCTCGTGCTCGCGATGGCGCTCGTGGTGGCGTGGTCGCTGGCGCGCCTGCGCCGGAGCTGGCCGCGGCCGGCCTGAGGCCGGCGCCTCAGCGGCCGGCGTCGAGGATCGCGGTCAGGCTGCGCAGATCGGGGCAGGTATCGAGGGACTCGACCATCTCGGCCACCGTGTCCACGCGATCGGCGGGGAGCACCAGCCCCGCGCACTCGCGGAACTTCTCGCGCAGCGCCTCGCGGGAGAGCGGATTCTCCGGATGCCCGGGCACCGGTCGCGGGTCGATGGTCGCGCGCCGCCCGTCCTTGAGCCGCACGGTGAGGCGGGTCCACATGTTGCGCTCGAGGTCGCCCGGGATGTCCGGATCCACCACCACCCGCACCCGCTCCATCAGCCGACGGATCGCGGGATCCTGCGCGCGATCGTCCTGGAAGGTGGCCATGCCCACCCGGCCCTCGGTCAGCGCGGCCGCGGCCGAGAACTCGGCCGAGAACTTCGCCTCGAGCCCGGTGCGGGGCCGCGAGTGGATGAGGATGCGCGGGACGCCCGCGCACACCCCGACGGTGAGCTCCTCGACGTCGTCCGCGCGGATGCCTTGCACCCGGCGCAGCTCGAGCGCGCCGTCGATGATCGAGTGCGTGCAGGCGCACGAGGGATAGGGCTTCACCGCGACCCCGGTGGTCAGGATCTTCCACGGCGCGCCCAGGGTGGCGAGCGGGTCCATCGCTCGCTTGCCCGCGCCCAGCACCTGGAAGAAGCCCTGCGGCCCCTCGATCGCGTGCTCCGACGCGGTCCAGCCCTCGCGCGCCAGCATTGCGGAGAGCACGCCGCTCCGGGCGGCGTGCCCGGCGTGGAAGGGCTTGGTCATGGTGCCGAAGTTCTCCTTGAGCCCGGAGGACTGCGAGGCGGCCACCGCGAGGGCGTGCCGGGTCTGGACCGCGTCGAGCCCGAGCAGCCGCGCCGCCGCCGCCGCGGCCCCGAGCGTGCCGAGGGTACAGGTGGCGTGCCAGCCGTGCTCGTAGTGCGGCGGGTTGATGACCTCGGCCAGGGTGGTCTCGACCTCGAAGCCCAGCAGGAAGGCGTGCAGCACCGCGCGGCCGTCGGCGGTCGCCAGCTCGCCCGCGGCGAGGGCCGCGGCCAGCACCGGCGCCGAGGGGTGGCCCATCAGCGCGAAGTTGGTGTCGTCGAAGTCGAGGGCGTGCGCCGCGGTGCCGTTGCAGAGCGCGGCCCACACCGCGCCGGTCCGCCGGCCGGTCCCCACCACCGTGGCCAGGGGCAGGCCGCCCTCCGCCAGCGCGACCTGCTGGAGGATGCGGGCCGCCGGCTCGACGGAGCCGGCCAGCATCACCCCCAGGCAGTCGAGGATGGCCCCCCGAGCCGCGTGAAGCGCGGCCTCCGGGCAGTCTTCCAGGCGGCTCTTGGTGATGAACTCGGCGAGCATCGAGGTAGTGTTCATGGCCGGAGCCTACCACAGAGGTCCGGTTGCCACAGGACCGCGCCTGGCCCCGTCACGGCGGGCCCTGTATGATCGGGCCTCACCCATGCGCCGGCTAGCCTGGTGCCTCACGGTCCTCGCGCTGATCCTGGCCGCCGCTCCCGCCCGCGCCCAGCTCTTCGTCGCCTCGCGCCCGGATCCACCGTTCACCATCGGCCCGCTAATGGTCCGCGCCACCGTGACGGAGGGACCCGGGCCGGTGCCGGTGGTGGTGGGCTTCAGCCTCCAGCTCGCGCAGAACCGCCGGGCCGCCGACGTGGCACAGGACCTCTTCCTCCTCTGGCCGGGCGAGGTGATCGACGCGATGCCGGGTCAGAAGGCGGATGCGGCGCTGGCCCGCTACGTGACCGATCAGGGGTTCGAGATCACGGGCGAGGGCCACGTGAAGCTCGTGGCCCGCAACTTGGGCGATGCGGGCACCGTGGAGGCCGCGCCCGCGGGCGCGCCCTTCGTGACCTTCGTGCAGACCGGCTCGCTCGGGCTGAGCGGACCCGCGACCTTCATCCGTATCCCGTGGACGCCCCGGCTCGCCGACCGGAGCTGGCTCATCGAGCTGACCCTCGACGCGCCGGGGCTCGTCAAGCCGGTGAAGGCCGGCTGGGCGGAGCGCCTCGCGCGCGGCACCCACTACCGGGTGACGATCGGGTTCCACGAGGTGCGGGACCGCCCGCTCTTCCCCATGTACTTCGCTCACCGCGACCGGGTGGTGCACCTGGCCGACGCGCCTGCCGAGCTGGTCGTGCAGTTTCCCCAGTCCGACCGGCTGAAGATCGACGAGGTGTACCCGCCCACTTCGCTCCGGCGCCTGAGCGAGACCCTCGAGTCGACCGAGGTGGTGTCGCTGTTCCTCGACCGCTCGGACGGGATCACCCCCCAGCAGCTCGCCGTCCAGTTCGGCTACTTCTCGCGCACCCAGACCGCGCTGCTGGTGGCCGCGCCCCTGCTCATCTTCGCCCTCGGGCAGGCGATGGGCCCGCTGCTCGGCCGGGGGCTCCTGCGCGCGATCGACGCGGTGAGCGCGCGCGTCCAGCTGGGGGGCTGGCGCGTCGGTTGGCGGGACCGAGCCCAGGGCGTGATCCTGCCCCGGGAAGTCCTCGAGCGGATCGTGCCCGCCAAGACGACCCGCGAGGAGGTGCTGCGCCTCTGCGGCTCCGAGATGGAGCGCCAGGACCAGCTCTCCGGCCGCACCACCCTGATCTACCGCGGGCGCCGGCTCGTTCCCGAGGAGCATCGCATCTTCGGCTGGCTCTCGACGGTGCGGCACTGGGACGTGGAGCGGCACGAGGTGCGGGTCGAGCTGGAGGGCGACCTGGTCCGCGACGTCCAGGCCGAGATCCGCCGCTATCGCCTGGGCCCGGAGCAGCCGCGCTGAGCCGGCGGCGGCCCTTGACCCCCCCGTAGCGCCGGGCTACTCTTGTCGGACTATCCATCTGGACCGCTCCGACCCCGAGGAGGGCCGAGGTGAAGTGTCCCCGCTGCCAATCCCAGAACCGTGAGAGCGTGCGGTTCTGTGAGGAGTGCGGCGGCCGCCTCGTCACGAGCTGCGCGAGCTGCGGCGCCGAGCTCCTCCCGGACAAGAAGTTCTGTGGCTCCTGCGGGTCGCCGGCCACCCCCGAGCCGATCGAGCGGCAGCCCTCGAGCCAGGCCTACACCCCCAAGCACCTCGCGGAGAAGATCCTGACCTCGCGCCACGCCCTCGAGGGCGAGCGCAAGCAGGTCACGGTGCTGTTCGCCGATCTCAAGGGCTCGATGGAGCTGCTCGCCGATCGGGATCCCGAGGAGGCGCGCCGCCTGCTCGATCCGGTGCTCGAGCGCATGATGGAGGCGGTGCACCGCTACGAAGGCACCGTGAACCAGGTGATGGGCGACGGAATCATGGCGCTCTTCGGCGCGCCGCTCGCCCACGAGGACCACGCGGTGCGCGCCTGCCACGCCGCGCTGCGCATGCAGCAGACCGTCGGCTGGTACGCCGAGGAGCTGCGGCGGGGGAGCGGCGTGGACGTGCAGATCCGCGTCGGGCTCAACTCGGGCGAAGTGGTGGTGCGGGCCATCGACAGCGACCTGCACATGGACTACTCGGCGATCGGCCAGACCACGCACCTGGCCGCGCGCATGGAGCAGCTCGCCCGGCCCGGCTCGACGCTGGTCTCGCGCGAGACACTGCGGCTGGCCGAGGGCTACATCGAGGTGAAGCCGCTCGGGCCGGTGCCGGTGAAGGGCATGCCCGAGCCGATCGAGGTCTTCGAGCTGGTGCGCACCGAGCAGGTGCACTCGCGCCTCGAGGCGAGCGCGGCGCGCGGGCTGACCCCGTTCGTGGGTCGCGAGCCCGAGGTGGAGTCGCTCCACCAGGCGATGGCGCGCGCCGCCGCCGGCCACGGGCAGATCGTGGCGGTCTCGGGCGAGCCCGGCGTCGGCAAGTCGAGGCTCTTCTGGGAGTTCACCCACTCCCATCGCGCGCACGGCTGGCTCATGCTGGAGGCCCAGGCGACTTCCTACGGCAAGAACACCGCCTACCTCACGGTGAAGGAGCTCCTCCAGTCGTACTTCCAGCTCGAAGAGCGCGACGATCCGAGGCGAGTCCGCGAGAAAGTCACCGGAAAGCTCCTGACCCTCGACGAGACGCTGCGGCCCACGCTGCCCGCCTTCCTCCAGCTGCTCGACGTGCCGGTGGACGACGCGGAGTGGCAGACTCCTGACCTGCCGCAGCGCCGACAGCGGATGCTGGACGCGGTGAAGCGACTCATCTTGAGAGAGGGCCAGGTGCAGCCGGTGCTCGCGGTGTTCGAGAACCTGCACTGGCTCGACTCGGAGAGCCAGGCGTTCCTCGACAGCCTGGTGGACAGCCTGCCGCTGGCCCGCGCCCTCATCCTGGTGAGCTACCGTCCCGAGTACCAGCACGGCTGGGCGCGCAAGAGCTACTACACCCAGTTCCGCATCGACCCGCTGCCGCCCCAGAGCGCGGACGAGCTCCTGCGCGCGCTGGTGGGCGACGATCCGGGCCTGGGCCCGCTCAAGCAGCTGCTGATCGAGCGCACCGAGGGCAACCCGTTCTTCCTCGAGGAGAGCGTGCACACCCTCGCGGAGACCAAGGTGCTCGCGGGCACCCGCGGTCACTACCGCCTCACCCGCGAGGTCCAGAAGGTCCAGGTGCCCGCCACCGTGCAGGCGGTGCTGGCCGCCCGCATCGATCGCCTGCCGATCGAGGCCAAGCGGCTGCTGCAGGCCGCCGCGGTCATCGGCAAGGACGTGTCGCTCGCGCTGCTGCAGGAGATCGCCGACATGCCGGAGGAGGCGACCCGACGCAACCTGGCGCAGCTCCAGGCCGGCGAGTTCCTGTACGAGATCAGCCTCTTCCCGAGCGTGGAGTACACCTTCCGCCACGGCCTGACCCACGAGGTCGCCTACTCGATCCTGCTGCAGGATCGGCGCCGCGCGCTCCACGCGCGCGTGGTGCAGGCGATGGAGCAGCTCTATGCCGACCGGCTGCCGGAGCACTTCGAGCGCCTCGCCCACCACGCGGTGCGCGGCGAGGTGTGGGCGAAGGCGGTGGCCTACCTGCGCCAGGCCGGCATCAAGGCGGCGGGCCGCTCCTCCAACCGGGAGGCGGTCATCTTCCTCGAGCAGGCGATGGCCGCGCTGGCCCGGCTGCCCGAGGGCCGGGCCGCCACCGAGCAGGCCATCGACCTGCGGCTCGACCTGCGCTCGCCGCTGCTCCAGTCGGGCCAGCTCGAGCGCGTGCTGACGCTCTCGCAGGAAGCGGAGGCGATGGCCGAGAAGCTCGGCGACGAGCTGCGGCTGGCGCGGGTCTACACCTACCTGATCAACTACCACTATCTCAAGGGCGAGCCCGACCTCGCCATCGAGTACGGCGAGCGCTGCCTGCGCATCGGCGACGCGGCCGGCGACGTGGGCCTGCAGGCGCTCGCCCGCAGCTACCTGGGCTACAGCTGCCACGCCCAGGGGCTCTATCACCGGGCACACTCGATCCTGCGCGAGAACGTGGAGGCCCTCGAGCTGGTGCAGGGCGACGCCCCGGGCAGCCAGAGCGGCGTCGCCTACGTCTCCTCGAGCGGCTGGCTCGCCTTCACGCTGGCGGAGCTGGGCGAGTTCGACGCGGCCGCGATGTCGCTCGACCGGGCGCAGCGGGCCGGCGAGGCGAGCGGGCACGCCTTCACCCAGACCATCGCGCGGACCATGGCGGGGCTCGCCTGGCTGCGGCGCGGCCAGCTCGAGCGGGCGCTTCCCGCGCTGCAGCGGAGCCTCGACGCCTGCCGCGAGAAGAGCCTCGACGTGTGGCGGCCGATCCCGTCGTCGCTGCTGGGCCTCACCCTGGTGCTGCTCGGCCGGGTAGAGGAGGGGATGCGGCTGCTGGAAGACGGCGTCACCCTCACCGAGGAGCTGGGGGTGCGCGCGTACCTCGCGCTCTGGACCGCGAACCTGGGGGAGGGCCTGGTCGCGGCGCACCAGCTCGACCGCGCCCGCTCGGTGGCCCAGCGCGCGCTCGACCTCGCGCTTCGGCACAAGGAGCGCGGGCATCAGGCGTGGGCCCTGCGCCTCATGGGCGAGCTCGCGTCGCTCGCCGAGCCCCCCGCGGTCGGCGAGGCCGAGGGTTACTACGGCCAGGCCCTCGCCCTGGCGGGCGAGCTCGAGATGCGCCCGTTGCAGGCCCGCATCCATCTGGGCTTCGGCCGGCTGCTGCGTCTGTCCGGCGATCGGGATCGGGCCGAGGATCACCTGGCGACCGCCCTCGGCCTGCTGCGCGAGATGGACATGCGTTTCTGGCTCTCGCGGGCCGCCGAGGAGCTGCTGCACCTGGGACACCTCTTCGTGGTGGCGCGCCACAATATCCAGCTCTACGACTACCTGAAGCGGGAGTACGCGGGCGAGCCGGTCACCGTCATCCTCGATCGGCGCCACGGCCAGCGGCGCGAGCAGGAGCAGACCACCGACACCGAGCGCCGGCGCGCCGAGCGCCGCCGCCAGCTCCAGGTCGACGACGCCGTCCGCACGCGCGGCTTCGCGGTCGTGCCCGAGATCATCGGAGGGGCCTGATCCCTCCTGCCGTCTCGCGCCCGAACGGCGAGAGCCCGCGGTTGACGAGCCGGACCTCCGCCGCGCGCTTGCCGTCCGTCGCGACCCCGGCCTCGAACGAGACGCGCTCGCCCACCCGGGGCGGCGGCGTCCCGCGCCCGTCGCGCCCGCGCACCACGTAGAGCTCCTGGTCGTCCCCCACGATGAGACCCCAGGCCGTCGGCCGGTCGTAGAACTCGATGCGCCCCGTCTTGATCACCGTGGGCGCAGGCTACCGCCGCGCGCTCGCGCGCCACAATGCCCAGAATGTCGGACACACCGCCGGGAGGAGCCATGAGACCTGAGGAGCTCGCGCGTCACGACGGGATGGGGCTGGCGGAGCTGGTGCGCCGGAAGGAGGTCAGCGCGGCCGAGGTGCTCGACGCGACGATCGCCGCGGTCGAGGCCCGCAACCCCGAGATCAACGCGGTGATCTGCCGGCTCTACGATCAGGCGCGGGCCGCGGTCGCGGCCGGGCTGCCCGCGGGGCCGTTCACCGGCGTGCCGTATCTGCTGAAGGATCTGGGCGCGCACTACCAGGGCGCGGTCACCAGCGGGGGCGGAGCGCTCTTCAAGGATTTCGTGCCGGATCACGACAGCGAGATCACCCGCCGGCTCAAGCGCGCGGGGCTCGTCATCGTGGGCAAGACCAACACCCCGGAGCTGGGGCTCGCCAGCTCCACCGAGCCGCGCCTGTTCGGGCCCACCCGCAACCCGTGGAACCCCGCGCACAGCGCGGGCGGCTCGAGCGGCGGCTCCGCGGCGGCGGTTGCCGCGCGCATGGTGCCGATGGCGCACGCCACCGACGGCGGCGGCTCGATACGCATCCCCGCGTCCGCCTGCGGGCTCTTCGGCCTCAAGCCCACCCGCGCGCGCAACCCGATGGGCCCGGACCAGGGCGAGGGCTGGGGCGGCGCCTCGGTGGGCCACGCGGTGACCCGCAGCGTGCGCGACAGCGCGGCACTGCTCGACGCCACCTCCGGCCCCGACGTGGGCGATCCCTACTGGGCCCCGCCGCCCGCGCGCCCCTTCCTCGAGGAGGTCGGCCGTGATCCGGGCCGCCTCCGCATCGCGATCACTACGCGACCGTGGAACGGCCAGGCGGTGGATCCGGAGTGCCAGGCGGCGGCCCACGCGGCGGCCCGCCTCTGCGAGAGCCTCGGGCACTCGGTGGAGGAGGCGAGCCCGACCGCGGACGCCGGCATGCTCGGGGCCGCGACCCTCGTCATCATCGGGGCCAATCTGAGAGCGGCCCTCGAGGCGCGCGCCGCCGCGCTCGGGCGGGAGCTCGACGAGGCGGACGTCGAGCGCATCACCTGGCTCCGCGCGATGGACGGCCACGTCGCGCGGGCGGCCGACTATGCCCGGGCCATCGGGATCATGCACCGCACCGGGCGC
The DNA here is from genome assembly GCA_035948165.1 of Candidatus Methylomirabilota bacterium. Taxonomy (GTDB): domain Bacteria; phylum Methylomirabilota; class Methylomirabilia; order Rokubacteriales; family CSP1-6; genus CAMLFJ01. The sequence goes on along the minus strand of DASZJM010000212.1, from coordinate 13,625 downwards.
CAGGTCGCGCCGTTCTTCTCGCGCTACGACGTGCTGCTGACGCCGACCATGTGCCGACCGCCGTACCCGCTCGGGATCATCGACATGATGACCGGCGACCCCGTCGGCTACGGGCAGGCGGTGCTCTCCACCATCGCGTTCACGTCGTTGTGGAACGCGTGCGGCAACCCGGCGATGTCGGTGCCGCTCGCGTGGTCGCGCGCCGGGCTGCCGATCGGCGTGCAGTTCGTGGGCGCCTTCGGCGACGAGGCGACGCTCTTCCGCCTGGCTACCCAGCTCGAGGTGGCCCAGCCGTGGGCGGACCGCCGGCCGCCGCTCGCGGTGGGCGCGTGAGCTTCCGCCAGGATTGTCAGGCGGGCGAGACCGGCTCCGCGAACTGGTAGTCGGAGCGGATCCGCCCGTCGTCGGCGAGCACGAAGAAGTGGAAGCCGCGCGCGGCCACCGGCCCGCCGCGGGCCGGGCGCATCTCCCAGCTGAAGGTGACCGCGTCGTGGTGGCCGGCCCCCGCGTACGACGCGGAGAAGACGTAGCCCTCGGCGCGCACGAAGCGCTCGTGGGCGCCCGCGATACGGGCCTCGATCGCCTCGTACCCGCGCGCTTCGAGCGACGGGGTGAAGTGGACGCCGTCCTCCGCCCACAGGCGTGGGATGGACTGGCGGCGCCGGCTCGGGTCCGGCTCGTTCCACACCGCCACGTAGCGACTGACGAGATCCTCGACGGATGTCATGAGATGTCCTCCTCGGAGATCCAGGAGTACGCGGCCCGGCCCCGCGTGTCGATTACCTCACAGGTAAGGGCGTCCCGCGCCGCGCAAACCGGTTGACCGGCGGCCCGGCGCGCGTAGAGTGAGGGCGGTCGTCCCATTCCAGCCCCGGACCCGGTCCGGGTCACCTCGAGGAGAGCGGTCAATGCCGATCAGCCAGAGCGAGAAGGCCGCGCAATTCCGCGCGCTGCACGAGGCGCCGGGCGCGTTCGTGATCCCCAACCCGTGGGACGGCGGCTCCGCGCGCATCCTCGCCGCGCTCGGGTTCAAGGCGCTCGCCACCTCGAGCGGTGCCCAGGCCGGCACCCTCGGCCGCAAGGACGGCAAGGTAACGCGAGACGAGGCCCTCGCCCACTGCCGGGTGATCGTGAACGCGACCGACCTGCCGGTGGCCGCGGACCTCGAGAAGTGCTTCGGCGACGAGCCCAAGGTGGTGGCCGAGACCATCCGCCTCGCGGCGGGGGTCGGACTCGTGGGCGGGTCGGTCGAGGACGCGACCGGCGACAAGCAGAAGCCGCTCTTCGATCACGGCCAGGCCACCGAGCGCGTCGCGGCGGCGGTGGAGGCGGCGCGGAAAGTCGGGTTCCCGTTCACGCTGACCGCCCGCACCGAGTCCTTCCTGCGCGGCAACCCGAACCTGGACGACGTCATCAAGCGGCTGCAGGCCTTCGAGAAGGCGGGCGCCGACGTGCTCATGGCGCCCGGCCTGCCCGACCTGGCCGCGGTGCGCGCGGTGTGCGGCGCGGTCTCGAAGCCGGTGAACTTCATGGTGGGCATCAAGGGCAAGTCGTTCACCGCGGCCGAGCTGGCCGCGGCCGGCGTGAAGCGGATTAGCCTGGCCACCTCGCTCTATCGCGCCGCCATGAGCGGCCTGCTCGACGCGGCCCGCGAGGCGAAGGACGCGGGCACCTTCGGCTACGTGGAGCGCGGGGTGCCCTCGGCGGAGCTCGCCGGGTTCATGGAGTAGCCGGCCCCGTCGGGGTTCTCAGGACGCCACCCCCGCGGTGATCAGCTTCTCGAGCCGGCGCAGCTGATCCCCGGTGCCGAGCGCCAGGAGGTGATCGGCGGCGGCCAGGGTCAGGTCGCCGGAGGGGCTCACCGTCGGGTTGCCGTCGCGCAGGATGGCCAGCACGGTGGCGCCGGTGGTCCGGCGGATGTTCAGGTTGTCGAGGGTGCGGCCGACGCAAGGGCTGTCCGCCGGCATCGCGAGATCCTCGATCGCGAGGGTGTCGTTGCCGCGCCGGAGCGCGGTCTCGAAGAAGTCGACGACCGCGGGGCTCAGCATCAGGTGCGCGAGTCGATGGCCGCCGATCGCGTACGGGCTCACCGCGCGGTTGGCCCCGGCGCGGGCGAGCTTGGTGACCCCCGCCTCGTCGGCCGCGCGCGCCACGATGTAGAGCTCGGGATTCAGCACGCGTGCCGACAGCACGATGTAGAGATTGGTGGCGTCGCTGCCGGTGGTGGCGATGAGCCCCCGGGCCCGCCGGATGCCGGCCCGCTCGAGCACCTCGTCCGCGGTCGCGTCGCCCACCAGGGCCAGGTATCCACGCTCGGCCGCCTGCTGGATCGACGGCTCGTTGGGATCGACGACCACGAAGCTCGTGCCCGCCGCGTGCAGCTCGAGCGCGGCCTGCCGGCCCACCCGGCCCAGCCCCGCCACGATCACGTGCCCGGACAGCTCCCGGATGCGACGCTCCATTCGACGCCTCCCCATGGGATCGGCCAGCCGCACGCTGACCAGGTACTCCATCACGACGCCCAGCATGTAGAACAGGCTGCCGATGCCGGTGAGGGCAAGCGCCATCGTGAAGAGCCGGCCGGCGGTGGTGAGCGGCTTGACCTCGCCGTAGCCGATGGTGGTGATGGTGGTCACGGTCATGAACAGCGCGTCCATCCACGTGCCGCCCACGTCGAGCCACAGCCAGTGGTAGCCGAGCGTGCCGACGCCGATGATCACCAGGACGAGGGAGAGCGGCAGGAGGAGCCGCACCCGGAGGGACATGAGCGTCGAGGCGTCCCGCGCCATGCGAGCCTACGCTAGCACAGGGCGCGCGCCGCATCAGCGCCTTGACCGGCGGGCGAGGCCCAGGCAGGATGCAGGCAGCGTGATCATCGGCGTTCCGCGGGAGATCAAGCCGGGCGAGCAGCGGGTGGCGTTGACGCCCGCCGGTGTCCGCGCGCTGGTCGAGGCGAAGCATCAGGTCGTGGTCGAGCGGAGCGCCGGGCAGGGCAGCAGCATCCGCGACGAGGAGTACGCGCGGGAGGGCGCCGCGCTCGACGGCGTCGAGGCGGTCTGGGCGCGCGCCCAGATGATCCTCAAGGTGAAGGAGCCGCTGCCCGAGGAGTATCCCCGGATGCGCTCCGGCCAGATCCTCTTCACCTACCTGCACCTCGCCGCGGTGCCGCCGCTCGCGCGGGCGCTCCAGGCCGCCGACGTGGTCGCGATCGCCTACGAGACGGTGCAGCGGGCGGACGGGAGCCTGCCGCTGCTCGCGCCGATGAGCGAGGTGGCCGGGCGCCTGGCGGTGCAGGAGGGCGCGTTCTACCTGGCCAAGGCCCACGGCGGCCGCGGGATCCTGCTCGCCGGGGTGCCGGGCGTGCCGCCCGGCAACGTGGTGGTGGTCGGCGCGGGGGTCGTGGGGGTGAACGCGGCGCGCATCGCGCTCGGCCTCGGCGCCGACGTCTCGATCCTCGACGTGAGCCTCGATCGGCTCCGCGCGGTCGACGATCTCTTCCACGGCCGGGTGATCACCCTCATGTCGAACAGCTACAACCTCGACCAGGTGCTGCGGCGCGCCGATCTCCTGGTGGGCGCGGTGCTGATCACGGGGGCGCGGGCCCCGGTGCTCGTCACCAAGGAGATGGTGGCCGCGATGAAGGAGGGCTCGGTGATCGTGGACGTCGCGGTCGACCAGGGCGGCAGCGTGGAGACGATCCACCCGACCACGCTCCTCGACCCCATCTACCTCGTCTCCGGCGTGGTCCACTACGGCGTCGCCAACATGCCGGCGCTGGTGCCCCGGACCTCCACCTTCGCCCTGACCAACGCGACCTTGCCGTACGTGCTCGCGCTGGCCGGCGAGGGCCTCGATCCCGCATTGCGCCGCAGCCCCGTGCTCGCGCACGGCGTGAACATCTGGCGCGGGCGCATCGTGCACCCGGCCGTGGCCGAGGCGCTCGGCGAGCCGGCGACGTCACTCGAGACGCTGCTCAGCTGAGGGCTGGGTGGCAAGGAGGAAAGAGCATGAGCGGCAAGATTCTGAACATCGTCGGGGCGGTGTGGGCTGTCGGCGCCCTGGTCACGCTGGGCTACTTCGCGGTGCGCGACATCCAGATCCTACCCGTGCTACAGCGGGGGATGGTCGCGGAGCCGTGGCCGGTCAAGCCCCTGATCCCGGCCCGCGTGGAGACCGCCGTGCCGAAGTAGCCCTCCGAGCCGGCGGGCTGCTTTCGTAAGGACGTGAGCGTTCCGGGAGCTGGGTGGCGGCCCCTCGACAAGGCCGGCGCGCTGGCAAGGTTGGCGGTGATCGGACTCGTGCTTGCGGCGGTCGAGGGCTCGTCTACCTCGGTGGGTGGTCCACGCCGAATAATCTGACGCCCGCGCGGTTCGCCGATGCGTTCGAGCACGTCGCCGGCCTTCACGCCGGCTTCCGTCGCAACCACGCCAAGGGCGTGGGCGTGTCGGGATTCTTTGAAAATGGGAACGGCGTCCGTCTCTCGGAGGCGGTCGTCTTTTACCCGGGCGGGTGCCGGTCATCGAGCTCTCCTAGGGGGGCGGCCAGGCCTATGTTGGCGACACGCCGGTGGGACTGCAGCTCTCCCTCGCCGATGGGGAGCTGTGGCGAACCGCGATGGTCCAACTTGCCAGTGTTTCCGATCAGTACCCTCGAAGCCTTGTGGGGTGGTGAGCCACCTCATCGCTCGGAGTCCGTGGCACTGAAGAGGTGTCGGATCGTCGTCGCGAAGCTGAGCCCGCCGCCTTCTTCAGTAGGCGGCGCGGCGGGCGGTGCCGACCGCGCGGCTTGCAACATGCGTGGCCGAGAGCGCGCCGATTCAGAGCACGAGGCGCGAGCAGCAGCGCCGCGTAGCGAGCCCGACTGACTCGTACTCGTAGTCCCCGACGAGATCCGCGACTTCCTTCGCCGAGACGTGGTTTCGAGGATGAGCGGTTCGGTGGTGTGGCCTCCCATTCCGCAAGATATTCATGGCTGCACTCTCGCGCCTACGTAGGACCACAACGCAAATCCTTCTCAGGTCTCGACGTCTACCGTCCGACGATGGCGGTGCCTTTTGTGGGAAAACGATTGCCCAGGGTTCACGAGGATCCTAACGCGACACGTTTGATGTAAGTCGAGGCGGAGATTGAACAGCCGCTCGCCTGGTACGGTTCTTGGAGTTCCTCCCGACACAGTGTCGTGAGGGAGTGGACGTCGAGAGGAGACCGAGTTGAAGAAAAGTCATCGAACTGGCCTGGTAGTCGGTTTGGGGCTCCTGTGCTTGGTGATCGCGGCGATGCTCCTGTCGCACTTCTTCAGGCCAGGGATGCCCGGTACCGTGGCGAGCTTGCCCGCTGCGACCGAGTCCGCCGCACCCGCCGAGTCTGGCGCGAATGACGAATCGGCCGGGGCCCCGGGTTCCTCGACGCTGGCGTTCAACCTGGATCTCGATTCGGGCGGCCTGCGCGATGGCATGAAGGGCGACCGGCTGCGCGGCATCCCGACCGGCGGCGGTGTCGGCGGGTCGGAGAGCGGGGCGGGGGCCGGTGGAAGCAACTTCGGTGACGTGCTCTTCGTCGGCACGAGCGGCGCCGGCGGGTTCGCACCGTTCGGCGGCGGAGCCGGCGGCTGGCCCGGTGGAATCGGCAGTGGGGGTCCCGGCGGCGGCGGTCCCGGCAGTGGCGGCGGCCCGGGTGGTGGCGGGCCCGGCAACGGCAATGGCCCGTCCGGCGGCAACGGTCCCTTCTCGAATGGGCCCAGCAACGACGATCCACACTTCGTGGGCGACAATCCGCCGTCGGGCGGTGGTAACGGTAACGGGCCGATCGGTCCCTTCGCGGGCGGCGGTGGGCCCGGCGGCGGCTCGGGTAGCGGCGGGCCGGGTGGTGGCGGGTCCGGCAACGGCGGCGGTCCCGGTGGTGGCGGGCCCGGCACTGGCGGTGGCCCTGGCACTGGCGGCAACGGTAGCGGTGGCGGCCCCGGCGGCATCCAGGATCCGGACCGGTTCTTCACCGACAACGGTCCCGGCGGGAACGGCGACGGACCGTCGAACACGACCCCGATTCCCACGAGCAATGGCTCGGTGCCCGCACCGCCGTCGATCGTCCTCATGATCGGTGGGGTGGGGCTCCTGCTCGGCGCCGCGAGGCTGCGGCGACCGGGGAACAGGTCCTGAGCCTCGCTCGCCGGGCGATGCCGTCCCATGAAGCGCGCGCTCGTCATCGGCCTCGGTCTCCTGGCCACGGTCTCGTGCAGCCAGAGCCCCGACGCGCTCAAGCGTGAGGCCCTGAATCGTGCGGAGCAGTATCAGAGTCAGGGAAAGCTCGATGAGGCCATCATCGAATGGCGTCAGGCGCTCGCCGTTGATCCGGCGCTGGTGGAGGCCCGACACGCTCTCGGCCGCGCCTACGCGACGAAGCTCTGGTACCGCGACGCGGCGACGGAGCTCCTAGCCGCTCAGGAGCTCGCTCCGCACTCGGCCGCGATCAGCGCCGATCTCGGACGCGCGCTGATCGAGCTCGGCGCCTTCAAAGGGGCGCGCGCTCAAGCCGAGCGCATCCAGCAGTCGGAGCCCGCCAATCCCGCGGCGCGGTCGATCCTCGCCGCCGCGCGACTGGGCGAGGGGGCTGCGGAGGAGTTGCTCGCCTCGCCGGAGTCCGAGCCGACGCTCCGGGCCGGCGCCCTGCTCGCACTCCGGCGACTGCCAGAGGCCGAGCGCGCGTATCGGCAACTCGTCGCGGAGCGGCCGACCGATGCCTCTGCGCTGGCCGGGCTCGGTCAGGTCGTGCTGCGCCAGCGACGCGACGGCGAGGCCGCCGCGCTCCTCGAGAAGGCCGACGCCCTCCGTCCCGGCGATCCGAGGATCCGCATTCATCTGTCTGAGGCGCGCGTGCGTCTCGGGCGGCTGCCGGAAGCGATCCGGACGCTCGAGGAAATTCATCCGCGCGCCCGCTCGAGCGCGGCGGTGGTCGCCCTCGGCTGGTGCTATCTGCGGGCCCATCGCGCCCGTGAGGCCACCGTGCTCCTCGCGCCGCTGGTCGAGCAGTCGCCGCGGTGGGTGGAGCTCCGGCTCCTCCTCGGAACCAGCTACCTCATCACCGGCAACGCGGCCGCCGCGGTGACCGAGCTCGAGCAGGCCGACCAGCAGTCGGCCGCCGATCCGCTGGTGCGCATGCGCCTGGCCGCCGCCTACACTCGGGTTGGGCGGCCGCAGGACGCGCTCCACACGCTCGGTAGCCTGGGCGCGGCCGCGCAGGCGTTGCCCGACTTCCAGCTCGAACGCAGCCGGGCCCTGCTGCGCCTCGGGCGCCTCGACGAGGCCTCGGTGGCGGCCACCGCCGCGCAGCGGACGATTCCGCAGGCCCCGCAGCCGTATCTGATGCTGGCGCAGATCGAGGCGCAGCAAGGCAACCGGGGGCGGGCCGCCGCCGCGCTGACCAAGGCGCTGCAGCTCGACCCGGGCTACGCGCCGGCTCACCTCGCGCTCGGCCGCCTCCGCGCGGCCGAGGGCAACATGGACGGGGCGCTCGAGGCCTTCGACGCCGCGGTCCGCGCCGATCCGACGTCGGAGACCACGATCCGCGCGAAGACCGCCGGGCTGATCGGCCAGAAGCGCGTGAAGGACGCGCTCCGCTTCGTCGAGGCCGCGGTGAACGCGGACGACCGCAACGCGGATCTCCAGGCGCTGCTGGGGAGCGTCTACGTCGAGCAGCCCGATCTGGGGCGGGCGCAAGCCGCGTTCCGTCGATCGCTCGAGCTGGACGGGCGGGGAGTGCAGGCGCGGCTCGGGCTGGCCGAGCTCGCGGAGCGCGAGGGCCATCCCATCGAGGCCATCGCCCAGCTGCGGGTGGCGGTGAAGGAGTCACCGTCCGAGCCGACCGCGGTCCCGTGGCTGGCCCGGCTCTATCGCGCCGCGGGCCAGTACGATCAGGCGATCGCGGTGCTGGAGGGGGCGCTCCAGGCGGACCCGGGCCAGCGCGCGTTCGCGCTGGCGGTGAGCGATCTGTACGTCGCGCAGGGCCGTCACGCCGAGGCGATCGCGCGCATGAGCGAGCTGCTGGGACGCGAGCCCGGTCTGGCGGCCGCCTACCTGACGCGGGGCCGCGCCTATGCCGCGTCTGGCCAGGGCGAGGCGGCCATCCGCGATCTGAACGAGGCGATGCGGAGCACGCCCGCCGCTTCGGCGCCGCACTACCAGCTGGCCCGAGTGTACGCGGTGCGCGGACGCGTGCCGGAGGCCCAGGCGGCCTACCGTCGCGCCATCGAGCTGGAGCCGGGGTTCGAATCCGCCCGCATCGAGCTGGCCGTCCTCTCCAATCAGCCAGTGGACGAGGGTGTCTGGCGCCGGCGGGTCGAGCGGCTTCAGGCCGTGGTCAGCGCGGAGCCGGGCGACGTCGACGGCCGTGAAGCGCTGGCCCGGACCTTCCTGGCCCAGGACGCCGTCGCGGCGGCCGAGCGGGAGCTCGCGCAGATCCTCGAGCGGGTGCCGGGCCACGCGGAAGCGAACTACCTGCTGGCGCGAATCAGGCTGGGGCAGGGCAAGGCCGACGAGGCGCTCGACCATCTGAAGACCGCGGTCCGGACCAACCCGTCCCACGTGGCCGCGCGCACGCTGCTGGCGCGCCGGCTCCTGGCGCGCGGCCAGCGTGAGCAGGCGGCGCTGCAGCTGGAGGCCGCGCTCCGGGCGGATCCGACCCGCGCCGACGCGAAGCTCGATCTCGCCCGCCTGTACGCGCAGGACGGCCGGCTCGCTCAGGCCTCCGAGCTCGTCCGCCAGCTCAGGCGCGACGCGCCGGCGAGCCCATCCGCGGCGGCGCTCATGGGGACGGTGCTGCTCGCCCAGGGGCGGCCGGGCGACGCGGTGGACGCTTTCGCGACCGCGATCCAGCTCGCCCCGGATCTGATCGAGGCGCATCGCGGGCTGGGCCGCGCGCAGCAGGCGATGGGTCAGACCGATCGTGCGGTGGCGAGCTACGAGCGGACGCTAGCGCTCGACGGCAACGACGTCGGCGCGCTCACGAGCCTCGCCTCGCTCCTCGGCGCGGCGCCTGCTTCATCGGACCGGGCGCTGACCCTGGCCAGCCGCGCCGCGAAGCTCCGCCCGGCCGCGCCGGATGTTCTCGACACGCTCGGCTGGGTCCACTACCGGCGCGGCGCCTACGCCGAGGCCGAGCGCGCGCTGGCGCGCGCGGTGGAGCGGGCGCCTGACAGCGGGCTCCTGCGCTACCACCTCGGGATGGCGTACGTGCGGCTGGAGCGGCCCCGCGAGGCGGTCATCGCCCTGCGCGAGGCGGCGCGGCTCGACGCGGGGCTCGCGCGGAGCGAGAGGCTCGACGAGCTGATCATTGGATTGGGAGGCTAGAGGATTGGGAGGCTAGGGGGCTCGGGGGCTAGCGGGTCTCAGCAGCCCGGGGTTCCGACCAGCGCCAGGCGCAACGCCGCGGCCAGCTCCGCGGCGGAGGCGAGGGACGCGGCGATGCCGTCCGGGGCGACCGGGACCGCGACACGCGCGAGCAGGCTGTCGCCTCGCCGCGCCAGCAGGATCTCGCGCATCAGCGCCAGCCGGAAGCGCGTTTCGCTCGCGTACGTCCGGCCCGCGATCTGGTACCAATACGCGACCACGACCCGGCGGTCCCGCCGGGAGACCACGACCGCGTTGGGGCGAGCGCCTGCCGCGGGCAGCGTCGCACGCTCCACCCGCGACACGTCCTGCTCCGCGTAGATCCGGTTGATGGACGCCCGTCGCTGGGGATCGTCCTGTCGGGTGAACAGCGCGACCGAGATCCACGCCACGCGGGGACCGCTCCGATAGGTCCGGCGCACTGCGGCCACCTCGCTCGGGTCGACCGGCAACGCCTCGTCGGGAATCCCATCGGCGTCTGTCCATCCGGCCAGGATCGTCGATAACCCGTCGAGCGGCGCCGCGCGGGGACATTCGCGCACGCGCGGGGTGAGGACGATCGCGCCCGCGGCCAGCACGAGCAGGGCCAGCACCGCGAGCAGACGGGCGCGCACCTAGCCTCGCGCGCGGGCGGCCCCGCGCGTGCGGGCGGGCCCGGTCGGGGTCAACACGCGGTCCACGAGCAGCAGCAGCAGGATCGTCGCGAGGAATACGGTGGTGCCGCCGAACCGGTGGATGACGTTGCCGAGGGCGATCGGCCCCAGCGCGTAGGCGGCCAGCGAGGTGAGGATGAGGCGCAGGATGTTGGCGGCCAGGCCCAGCGGGGCGGCGGAGAGCGCGAGCGCGACCTTGACCCGGGTCGGCCGCGGGTGAAGCTGGGCGTACGCCACTCCGAGCGCGATCAGCGCCGCGATCGCGGGCACGCTGCTGCACTCGTCGGCGACCTCGAGCGTCATGTTGGCGAGATGGAGCATCACCCCGTCCTGCAGCACCGGCACGCCGAGCGCGCGCAGCGCGGCGGCGGTGGCCGAGGCGTCGAAGAGCCGCGACTGGTAGGTGAGCGTCTTCAGGGTGAGGTACGGCAGCGGCACCATGAAGAACAGGTAGGCGAGCCCGATCCACGCATGGCGCAGGACGCCGGGCCCGCCCACGAAGAGGGCGACGCCCAGCAGCGCCACCGGCAGCGAGGCGCGCGCGAGGAAGGTCTCGCCGGCGAGCGAGCCGATCACCAGCGCGCCGAGCGCCGCGATCAGCGCCGCGACGCCCGCGGCGACCGTGGCGCGGGAGCCGTCGGGCGCGGCGGAGGCGATCGGACCTCGGCGCATCCAGATCAAGTAGGCCGCAATCGCGGGCACCGCGAAGCCGTGCGATTGGCTGGGAAAGCGCGACCAGTCCGCGACCATCCCGAGCAGCACCGGCACGTACAACGCCAGCGTGCTGACCATCGCGATCGCGAGAGGGACACAGGTACTCACGCGATCAGTTATATACCGGACGCGCTCGCCAGATCGCACACGGCATGCGCGCCCAACTGAGCTACAGCCCCACCGCACCGCTCGGCCTGCTGAAGCGCGGAATGCCTGCCGAGGCGGGCCCGGTGAAACACCTGATCCCGACCCCGGCGCCCGCGCCCAAGTCCTCGTAGCGCGCTCTACCGGGTCGGATTCTCCTGGCGGCGGGTCCGCCGCACGCGCGTCCGGAGGGCCGCGACCCGATCCCGCTCGAAGGTGATCTCGAGCTCCTGGGTCTCGACGCTCCAGAACCCCACGAGCGTGATCCCGCCGAGCGACCAGACCCGGCGCGGCACGACGCCCTCCTCTCGATATACGACCGCTCGTGGCTCACGGGTGGGCAGGCCGATGCGCTCCTCGGTCGCGGGACCGCAGAGCCGCCGGACGTCCTCGTACGTCGTCTCCCCGGGACGAATCTGGGCCACGACGCTCGCGGGTGGTAGCCGGCCCCAGTGTCGGCCGCCGGCCGCGGGACGGCCGAACAGGATCCGCTCGCGGCGCACGCGGCCGATCCACGCCATCGTCGGGGTGAACAGCCAGCGGATGGTGCCTCCGAGCACGACCAGGGCGGCGGAGACGAGCAGCGGTCGGGCGGGCAGACGCTGGGGCGAGTACGTGAAGTGCGCGGTCAGCTGCTGGGGAGCGAGCCCTCGCGAGGGGAGCAGCGCGAGCGCGACGACCTCCCCGTCGGGGCGACGATCCGTGACCCGGCGGGTGGCCGACGCGGGCACCGTCTCGTCGACGCGGAGCCGCCGGGCGTCGGCGAACTCGAGCGCCACCATGGAGAAGTCGCGCGCGAGCGGGACGATCCGGTCGCGCACGCCGAAGTAGAGGGGATAGAGCGAGACGGGACCGAGATCACCGAACCCGAGGGTGACCGCGTACCAGCGGCCCCAGAAGAGCTCCTCGATCCAGGTCACCGAGCTCGGCACGATGACGTCGCGCACCGGCAGATCGAGCCGCACGAGCCAGTCCAGGCTGGCCGACTCCGGCACCCACGGAATGCGAACGTAGGTCGCGCCGGAGACCGCGCGGGCGGAGGCGTCGTCGCCCGTGAACGTCACGAACGGCGCGTCACCCACCGCGCGGGACTCCACGCCCGCCCCGACCTCGGAGCGCCGGCGGGCCGACACCGGAAGTCGCCCGTGCTCCTTGACGCGGAAGCCGAGGGGCCCCAGCTGGCGTAGCAGCGCCGGGTCCGCGCCGTCGGCCCCGCTGGCTCCGGCCACCTCACCAGGCCAGAGCAGGTACAGGTCCTGGGCGAGATCGGCCGCGCGATCGCTCGGCGCCACGATGCTCCATGACACGGTGACCGTGATCGGACGGTGCGCCGGCCGGAGGTCGTCCTTTCCGACCGTCACCGAGAGCAGGAGCGGCCCGATGCCGAACTCGGGGTGGGGATGGGACGCGACGAAGGCCTGGGCGTGGACCGCACGCGCTCCCGGCGCGAGCGCAAGCACCACCATCGCGCCCACCGTCGCGAGCCGGAGGCGAAAAGACGACGAGGCAGGCGGTCGCTGAACCGCCTGCCTCGTGTCGGTGACGCGTGAATTTTTGGTGGAGCTGAGGGGGCTCGAACCCCTGACCCCAAGACTGCCAGCCTTGTGCTCTCCCAACTGAGCTACAGCCCCACCGCACCGCCCAGACTACGTGGGCGGCTTTCTTTTGTCAAGATTGGCCGGTACTTGCGCCGCTTCTAGCCGGCGGCCGCCTGCTTGGCGGCGGCGAGTGCCGCGTCGTAGTTGGGCTCGGTGGTGATCTCCTTGACGTACTCCGCGTGCTTGACCTTGCCGTCCTTGCCGACCACGAAGACCGCGCGGGCGGTGAGCCCGGCGAGGGGCCCTTCCTTCACGAGCACGCCGTAATTCTGGGCGAACGAGCGCTCGCGGAAGTCGGACAGCGTCTTCACCGCGGTCACGCCGGCCGCGCCGCACCAGCGCTTCTGGGCGAACGGCAGGTCCATGCTGACGGTCCACACCTCGACGTTGCCGCCGAGCTTGCCGGCCTCCGTGTTGAACTTGCGGGTCTCGGTGTCGCACACCGGCGTGTCGAGCGACGGAACCGCGCTGAGCACGATGACCTTGCCGCGCGCCTGGCTGAGCTTCACCGGCTGCAGGCCGTTGTCGAGCGCGGTGAAGTCGGGCGCGTCGCTGCCGGTCTTGATCTCGGGACCGCCGAGGGTGATCGGGTTGCCTTTGAACATCACGGCGCCAGCTCTATCGGCCATGGGACACCTCCGTAGGATGGATTCGGGCAGAGCACACCTGCGAGCGGTCCACAGTATACAGGCGGGGGTTGTCGTATCATAGGCAGCGGCCACCGGGGGCGACGGCCACTGGGGCCTCGGGCCGGAGTGGCGAAACTGGCATACGCGCCGCACTCAAAATGCGGTGTCCGCAAGGATGTGCGGGTTCGACTCCCGCCTCCGGCACCAATCCTTCTCCGGGCGCTCGGGTGACCGCGTCCTCGAGGTGAGCGGTATGACCACGGCGACGCGCTCCCCGCTCCACACCGCGCTCTGCGACCGCCTCGGCATCCGCTACCCGATCTGCCAGGCCGGCATGGCGTTCGTGGCTCGCGCCGGCCTCGCGGCCGCGGTGTCCGCCGCGGGCGGGCTCGGAGTCATCGCGGCGGCCCACGGCAGCCCCTCGCAGCTCCGCGAGGAGATCCGGCGCGTGCGCGAGCTGACCGATCGGCCCTTCGGCGTCGACATCCTGTTCGCCACCGTGAAGACC
>DASZJM010000211.1:0-1761 GCA_035948165.1 Candidatus Methylomirabilota bacterium | reverse complement strand
TGGATCAAGGTGAGCCCGGAGGGCGTGCAGTCGCCGGTGGCCAAGTTCATGACCGGCATCCAGGCGCGCCTGCTCGAGGCCCTCGGCGGCGCGCCCGGCGACCTGCTGTTGCTGGTGGCGGACGCGCCCGCGGTGGCCGCCACCGTGCTCGGGCGGCTGCGGGTGGACTTGGCCCGGCGGTTCGACCTGATCCCGTCCGACCGCGACGTCTTCGCGTGGGTCATCGACTTCCCGCTCGTGGAGTGGAACGCGGACGAGAAGCGGTGGGACGCGGTGCATCATCCGTTCACCGCGCCGTACGACGAGGACCTGGGCCGGCTCGAGGCCGACCCGGGGAAGGCCCGGGCTAAGGCCTACGACCTGGTGCTGAACGGCCAGGAGGCCGCGGGCGGGTCGATCCGCATCCACCAGCCGAGCGTGCAGGAGCGGGTCTTCGGCCTGATCGGCATCTCGAAGGAGGACGCCCGCGCCCGCTTCGGCTTCCTGCTCGACGCGCTCGAGTTCGGGGCGCCGCCCATGGGCGGCATCGCGTTCGGCCTGGACCGCCTGGTGGCCAACCTGGCCGGCCAGGAGTCCATCCGCGAGGTCATCGCGTTCCCCAAGACCCAGAAGGGCACCTGTCCGCTCACCGACGCGCCCGCCCCGGTGGACCCCAAGCAGCTCCGGGAGCTGGGGATCCGGGTCGTGGAAGGGCGCGGACCCGCGTGATATGCTGAACGGCAGAAGGATGAGCGCTCGTTGACCGAAGCCACCGGCGTCACCCGGCGGATCGTCCTGCCTCCCGACCTCAACCACCTCGCCCTCCTCGGCCGCCACGACGAGCACCTGCGCGCGCTCGAGGCCCAGCACGACGTCCGGATCACCGCCCGCGGCCACGACGTCACCCTGCGGGGCGAGGAGCGCCAGGTGGTCGAGGCGGAGCGCGTCCTGCGCGAGCTGGTGGCGATGCTGCGGGAGCGGCCCTCCCTGGCGGCCGCCGACATCCGCTCCGCGCTCCGGATCGCGGGGAGCGAGCCGGGCGCGGACGTCAAGTCGGTGCTCTCGGACGCGATCGCGGTGCCCTCGCGCCGGCGCTTCATCACGCCCAAGACCGCCAACCAGCGGCGCTACCTCGAGGCGGTGCGGAGCCACGACCTCGTCATCTCGATCGGGCCCGCCGGCACCGGCAAGTCCTACCTGGCGGTGGCGATGGCCGTATCAGCCCTACTCAAGCGAGAAGTCGCGCGCATCATCCTCACCCGGCCCGCGGTGGAGGCGGGCGAGCGGCTCGGCTTCTTGCCCGGCGATCTGGTGGAGAAGGTGCACCCCTATCTCCGGCCGCTCTACGACGCCCTCTACGACATGCTGGAGCCGGAGAAGGTGGGCTCGCTCTCCGAGAAGGGCGCGATCGAGATCGCGCCGCTCGCCTACATGCGGGGGCGCACGCTCAACGACGCCTTCATCATCCTCGACGAGGCCCAGAACACCACCTCCGAGCAGATGAAGATGTTCCTGACCCGGCTCGGCTTCAATTCCAAGATGGTCGTCACCGGGGACATCACCCAGGTGGACCTGCCCGCGAGCCGCACCTCGGGGCTGATCGAGATCCAGAGCGTGCTGCAGGGCATCGACGGCATCCGGTTCATCTACTTCGACGACCGGGACGTCGTCCGGCACGATCTGGTGTCGTCGATCGTGCGGGCCTACGACCGCGTCCGGAAGCCTTCCACGCGCGGAGCGGGCTGAGGTCCGGCCCGGCGGTGCCCGTCGCGGTCTCCAACC
>DASZJM010000210.1:0-16976 GCA_035948165.1 Candidatus Methylomirabilota bacterium | reverse complement strand
TCTTCTCCGAAATGGAGATGGCGACCTTCCCGATCTTCGCTGACACCCCGGGTTGGCAGCCGAAGGTGAAGGATCAGGTGGCGCTGCGGCGATTCGCGAGACGCGGCGGGGAGCTTGACCGGGGAAGCAAGCGCGAGATATTTGCCAGAGCACGAGTCCCCGCTGGTCCGTTTCAACTCGATCGGAAGAAACGGCTTCACCTGGGGCGTTTTGATGAGATGCTCGCGGTTTTTGACGCGCGCGTGGCAGGCAAACAGTTCAACGCGATCGCGACGGCCCTCGGTTTGAGTCTCCATCAAGTCAAACGCGCGTGGAAGACCGCGCGGTACTTCATCCCGAACTGGCTCGACCTTGAGTCTCACGTCGCCACCTGCCCGACGTGCCTGGCGTGCATCCGGGAGAAGGGGGATCGGTGGTGCGCGGCGGCCGAGCTGCAGATTGGACTTCCCCCGACTGGCCGATCACGGTCGCGGACCTCAGCGGAGCGTCTTGACCTGCTCGCTGCTCGCCAGGAAGGACTCCTCCCAGCGCGCCGTTCCTTGAAGCGAATCGACTCGAGCTCGGACTGCTGAGGGTCGACCGGCCTCGCACTGACGTCGCATCCCCCGTTCGTCCTAGCTCGCTCCTGAACGCCGCCGGCGCCCCGTAGCCCGATCCGGGCCACCCTCCTGTCGTTCCGGCCACGCGCGCCCCCCGGTGGCCACAAACCGGTCGTTACCCGCACCCCGACTAGGGCTAGGAACTCATTTCCGCGGGGAGGGCGTGGTGAAGGCCAACGATTTCGATGAGCACATCCCGGGCGGTACGGAGCCCGAGGCAAAGCCGTGCCGCTTTACGCCCGCGGCTCTCCGCGCCTCTCTTGACGTGCTGCGCGGGCTTGCAGCCCGGGCCAAGGCGGCTGACGACACCGATCTGGGAGCACCAGATACAACAATCGCAGCGCCCCCTACCGGAGACCTGAAGCCGCCTACGGAACCGACCGTTGAGTGCCAGCCCGGAGCCAGCACACCGGCCCACCCCCGACCGTGACGAGACAATCAGACCGGATCCCCGCGGGTGGCCGAGCGCCTCTGCCGGAGTCGCTGGTGGACGCGCTGTCGACAATCCTTGCCGATGCGGTCATCGAGGATCTGCGCAAGTACCCCGAGATCACGGCCCCGGCCGATTCCCAAGGGGGTGGGCGGCGGGAGATAATGTCGCCCGTGGATTCTGTTCAGCGGCGCCGGCCCCGAAGCGGCCTCCCCTCCCCCGGGCGCTCATGAGCGTCGCCGCCGTCTACGCGCGGAAGTCCACGGACCAGATCGGCGTCAGCGACGACAACCGCTCCGTGGCTCGCCAGATTGAGCACGCGACGGCCTACGCAGCCCAGAAGGGTTGGGAGGTCGCCGAGGCGCATGTGTACTCGGACGACGGCATCAGCGGCGCTGAGTTCGTCAAGCGCCCGGGCTTCCTGCGGCTGATGAACGCCCTGAAGCCGCGCCCTCCATTCCAGGTGCTGATCATGAGCGAAGAATCCCGGCTCGGCCGTGAGCAAATCGAGACCGCCTACGCGCTCAAGCAGATTATGGACGCGGGCGTCCGTGTGTTCTTCTATCTCGAGGACCGGGAGCGGACGCTCGACAACGCGCTCGATAAGGTGATGCTTTCGCTCACGAACTTCGCCGCCGAGATGGAGCGGGAGAAGGCCCGGCAACGGACCCACGACGCGATGCTGCGCAAAGCGAAGGCGCAGCATGTGGCTGGCGGGAAGGTCTACGGCTACGACAACAAGGACGTGTTGTCGCCGCTGCCCGGTCCGGACGGAGCGTCGAAGCGCCTTCATGTGGTTCGGGTCATTAACGAGGGCCAAGCCGAGGTCGTCAAGCGGATCTTCCATCTGTACGCCTCCGGTCTCGGCATCGTGCGAATGGCCAAACTCCTCAACCGGGAGGGTGTTCCCTCGCCGCGTGGCGACGGCTGGGCGCCCACGGCGATCCGCGAGATGCTGTACCGAGAGCTCTACCGGGGTGAACTCGTATGGAACAAGACCCAGCGCGTGGATCGCGGAGGAACGAAGAAGAAGCGGACGCGCGATGAGCGGGAATGGGTACGCCTGAAGGCCCCCGAGCTGAGGATCGTGCCTGACGAGCTCTGGCAGCGGGTCGAGGCCCGGCTGCAGATGAACCAGCGAGCGTATAAGCGGAAGGCTCAGGGGCAGCTTGTGGGCCGACCCGTACCTGCCGACTTCGAATCGCCGTACCTGTTAGGCGGGTTCTTGAAGTGCTCGGTCTGCGGGGGCCCGTTGATCCCGACAAGCCGCAGCGGACGGGGAGGAAAGAAGACGTACTACCGGTGCTCGATGAACTGGAAGCGGGGCGCGTCCATCTGCGACAACGCCACGTCGGTTCCTACCGACGTCCTCGACTCGGCAATCCTGCATGCGGTGAGCGACGTCCTCGATGAGCGGGTGCTCAAGCGAGCCGTCGACAAGGCACTCGCCAAGCTTCGCGAGGGCACCGGCGGTCACGACGACCGCCGGGCGGGTATCGCGCGCGAGGTGTCGCTGATCGAGTCGAGGCTGGGACGTCTTTTGGAGGCGATCATGAAGGGAGGGCCCCTGGACGCTCTGATCGCGCAAGTCAAAGCCGAGGAGCAGAGGAAGAAGGTGTTGGCCACCGAGCTCGATGGGCTCCAGGCCGTCGCCAATGTGCGCACGCTCGACTCGGCGCGGCTCAAGCGGGATCTGGCTGAACGTGTCGCCGCAACCAAGGGGCTGCTCACCCGGAACACGGCACAGGCGCGGCAGATCCTACGGAAACTGCTGGAGGGGCGGATGGCAGTCGAACCGGTGGCGCAGGGTGGCAAGCGGGGCGTCCGCTTCACCGGCAAGGGCACCTTCGGAGCGCTATTCACCGGTGAAGCGGCGCCACTCATGGTGGTGCCCCCGGGGTGACTCGAACACCCGGCACGCAGTTTAGGAAACTGCTGCTCTATCCACCTGAGCTACGGGGGCATCAGGGGCTACGCGATGGTCGGGCTCGATTCTAGCACCCCGCTGGCAGGCTACTTCCCTTTCGCCTCGCGCGGGTCCACCGATTCGGGCAGGCACTGGTAGTCGATCAGCGTGCCCCGCGCGGCGGTGAGCTCTTGGGCCTCCTGGGAGAAGGCCTGATTGATCAGGGTGGTCCTGGCCGCGCGACACCATCGCTCGGCTTCGTAAGTCTGGCGTTTCCGCCACTCGGCCGAGCACGGTTGCGCCTTGACGCTGCAGGTGCGGGTCCACAGCACCCAGCTGCCGTCGGCACGGGCCGACCACGCGCCGGTGAGCGAGACGAGGGTGGCGACCGCCAGCGCGAGCCCGCGCGGTCTCACTGGGACTTCCCTCCCGCGCCACCGAGATCACGCCATTGCTTCAGGCCGAGCCGCGCCAGCACCTCGAAGTCGCCGCCGCGGGGGCGTAGCACGTCGGCCTCCCCCTCGCTGAGGTACTGCCCGCCGACCAGCGTGAAGTAGGGATAGGCGTGCCCGACCACGACGGTGTTGGTGCTGGGCGCGACCGGAGTGGACAGGAGCGCGCGCAGGGCGGGGAAGCGCCCCGGAGTGCCCGGGGCGAGCGGGCCGCCCTCGCGAACCGCCGGCGACGGGAGCGCGGTGCCGAAGGCGAGCGTCGCGGTCTCCATGGTCCGGCAGAGCGGGCTCGCGAGCACGGCGCCGATGGGAATCTCGAGCGCGCGGATCACCTCGCCCAGCGCGCGCGCGTGATCACGGCCTCGGTCGGTCAGGTTGCGCTGCGTGGTGCAGTCCTCGAGGCGCATCCCGCGCTGGTCGGTCTGGCTGTGGTCGGTGTCGGCGTGGCGGAAGTAAATGATGTGGCCGCCCGCCCGCAAGGCCGCGAGCAGATCCGCCGACTGCTGCGCGACCGCTGCGGTGGGCGCGAGCAGCAGGAGCGCCAGCGCTCCCGCGCGCCACCCGATCCCGAGCGCCCGTCTTCTCATGAGCGCGCTCCCCTCCTGGCCCCATCGCCCGGCAGGGCCGGTTGCGTGGAGCCTAGCACGCATTGACAGGACCGCGGGGTTCACCTAGCCTGGCGCCGGACCGATGGGGCACACCGGGAGAGTGCGAGCGATGAAGAGACGGGCATGAGCCCGGCCGACGGCGGGCCCCACGCCTCGCTCGAGCGGATGAACCGCTTCCAGGAGCCGGAGGCGCGCCGGATCATCGCCGACCTGGCGCTGCCCCGCGGCTCGCACGGCCTCGACGTCGGCTGCGGCGTCGGGCTCTGGGCGCTCTGGCTGGCGGAGGCGGTGGGCCCGGGCGGTCGCGTCGTCGGCATCGAGCCGGAGGCGGAGAAGGTCGAGGCCGCCCGCGCGCTCGTGGGCGGCAAGAGCGAGCCGGGGCGCCTCGAGTTCACGCCGGGCGACGCCACCGCGATTCCCCTGCCCGACCGGAGCGTCGACTGGGTGTGGTGCGGCGACGTGCTCCATCACGTGGTGGAGACGGAGTGCGCGCTCCGCGAGTTCCTCCGGGTGATCCGGCCCGGCGGGCAGATCATCGTGAAGGAGTCGCAGGTCGCCTCCGCGATGTTCCTGCCCGGGCAGCCCGAGCTGGAGCGGCGCATCCAGCTCGCCGAGATCCGGCGCACGCTCGGCGAGGGCGCCGGGCGCTCGTTCCAGGAGCGCCGGCAGACCACGCTCGCCTCGCTGCACGCGGTCGGGCTCACCGGCGCGAGCCCGCGGAGCTACGTGCTGGAGCGGCGGGCACCGCTCGCGCCGGCCGACCGCGACTACATCCAGCACACCGTGTTCTCCCGCAACTGGGGCGATCGCCTGCGCGAGCTGCTGACCGCGGAGGACTGGGCGGCGCGCACCCGGTTCTGCGACGAGAGCTCGGCGGGCAACGTGCTGAAGAGCGCGGCCTACTACTGCCTCTACCCGATCACGGTGTTCTCGGCGCGCGCGCCGGCCTGAGGGCCGCCCGCGCGCGCCGCGCTCAGCGCTTGCGGAACGGGCTCGGCGCCGCGGCGCCCGGGCCCGCGCCTCCGGCGCCCCGCTCCGCGATCAGGCGCCCCAGGACGGCCAGCTTGCCCGCGAGCGCTCTGCGCAGCTCGAGCCAGGCCGCGCTCTCACCGGCGGGCGCGTCCGTGGCCGGGGGCGCGCTCCGGAAGCGCCCCAGGAGGGCCTCCTCGGGCCCCAGGGCGGCCTCGACGGCCTGGCTCCAGGCCCGTACCGCCAGCCGCCACCGCTCGACGATCTGCGGCTCGTTCCGGCCCCACGTGCCGTCGCGGCGGGCGCCCCGGTACTCGGTGTCGATCGCCTCGCGCAGGCGCTGGCCGTCCGTCTGGGTCTGGCGGAGCCGGTCGACGGCCACGGGCTAGTCGTCGCTCTCCGAGAGCTGCTTGCTGGTGACGCCGAGGGCCCGGGCGAGCCGCCCCACCGCGGAGGGTGAGAGGTTCACCTGCTGCCCGCCCTCGAGCAGGGTCACGTAGCTGACCGCGAGCTGGGCGCGCTCCGCGAGCTGCGGCTGCGAGAGGCCTTGCCGCTCGCGCAGCTCGCGGACGATCTCGCCGAGCTTCTTGCCCTTGGGGCTCATGCGGCCTTCACAGCAGGTCGGTGGGCTCGACGTTGCGCGCGGCCAGCAGGCTGCGGAGCTGCTTGAGCGCCGCGCCCTCGATCTGGCGCACTCGCTCGCGGGTGAGGCCGAGGCGGCCGCCGATGCGCTCGAGGGTCATCGGCTCCTCGCCGCCCAGGCCGAAGCGGAGCGTCACCACGGTGCGCTCGCGGTCCGGCAGGTCCTGCAGCACGCTGGCCAGGTCGGCGCGCGCCCGCAGCACCGCGCCCATGCCGGCGGCGGCCGCCGCGCTCGGATCCTCGACGGAGTCGCCCAGGCTGCCCTTGCCGTCGAGCGGGTTCGGCTTGTCGAGCGAGACCGGATGCTGCCGGAGGCTCTCGAGCTGCTCGAGCTCCGCGGCGGGCCGGTTCATCACCGCGGCCACCTCCTCGATGGTGGGCGTCCGCCCGAGCTTCTGGGTGAGGGCGTTGCGCTGCTTGAGGTACTGCGAGAGCAGCAGCTCCACGTGGACCGGCAGGCGGATCGTCCGGGCCTGGTTGGCGAGCGCGCGCACGACCGCCTGGCGGATCCACCAGGTGGCGTAGGTCGAGAAGCGCGTGCCGCGGCCCGCCTGGAACTTGCGGACCGCGTGCAGGAGCCCCACGTTGCCCTCCTCGATCAGGTCGAGCAGCGAGAGGCCGCGGCGCAGGTAGCGGCGCGCGATCTTGACCACGAGCCGCAGGTTGGCCTCGACGAGCCGGCGCTCGGCGTCGGTGTCGCCGGCCTGGACCCGGCGTGCCAGGTCCTGCTCCTCCTCGGCGGTCAGCAGCTTGACCCGCGAGATCTCCTGCAGGTAGAGCGCGATCAGCTCGCGGCTGCGGTCGCCCGCCTCGCGGGCCTCCGGCTTCTCGGCCAGCTCCGCCGGATCCTTCTCGAGGAGGGTCTCGAGGGGCTCGTCGCCGCCCTCCAGCTCGTCGGTGTCGGCGTCGGGGGCCACCGGGTCACTCGTGGGTGTCGAGGTCGGAGCTCGAGGCGGCCACGTCGTCGTCGAAGATCGGCGACTGCTCGGAGGGCTCGAGCACGTGGAGAGGGTTGTAGGCCTTGCCGTGGCGGCGCACCTCGAAGTGCAGGTGCGGCCCGGAGGCGTGCCCGCTGCGGCCCACGGTGGCGATGGACTGGCCGGCCTCGACCTCCTCGCCCTCTTCCACCAGGTTCTTCAGGTTGTGAGCGTAAAGCGTGATGAAACCGTTCGGATGCTGGATCTTCACGATCTGGCCATAGGCGCGGATCCAGCCGCTGTAGACCACGCTCCCGGCGGCGGCCGCGTGGATCGGCGAGCCCATGTCGGCCGAGATGTCGATACCCGCGTGCCAGCCGCGCGCCCGCCGGCCGAAGGTGGAGATGACCGGGCCCTCGATCGGCCAGGCCAGCGCGATGCGCTCGTCCTGGAAGTCCGGCTGGGCCAGCACCAGCTCGGTCAGCACCCGCAGCGGGCCCACGCGCCGCAGCACGCTGCCCTCGGCGGAGAGCACCGGCGGCGTCTCCTCCTTCGCGGTCGGCGCGGGCGGGCGGCAGCCCGGGATCGCGAGGCGCTGGCCGAGCTTGAGGGTGTGCGGGTCGTCGAGGTGGTTCGCGCCGATCACCGCGCCGCGGGTGACGCGATAGCGCGCGGCGATGTAGCCCACCGACTCGCCGGAGCGCACGACGTGGGTGCACGGCGACGCGCTCTCGGTGGTCTTGGCCCGGGTCGCGCTCCGGGACGTCGAGGAGATCCGGCCGATCGTGCTGCGGCTCGACTTGGCTTCCCGGGTCGGGGCCTTCGCCGAACTGGGCGTGGCGTCGACGGTCTTGCTCTGGGCGTAGGCGGGGGCGGCGGGCGCGAGGGCGGTCGGGACGAGCAGGACCGGCAGCAGCAACGCGCGGCCGAGCAGTCGTCGGGCCCGCGCGGAGCCGTGTCTCACGGATCGAACTCGGCGTACCGGATGGAGAAGCCGGTGTAGCGGCCGGTGAGCGGACGCCACGTGACGGTCAGGTGATCCACCCGCGCCAGCGGCGGCCCCTTCTCCAAGTCGTGCATCAACTCCTCGATGAGATCGCGTCCGCCTTCGACCCGCACGCGAACCTTGCCGTTCTTCAGGTTCATGACATAGCCGGCCAGCCCCAGCGACGCGCCCTTCCGCTGCACGTAGTCACGGTACCCGACTCCCTGCACGCGCCCCTCCACCACGATCTCGGCGGCGCTGCGCAGTCCCGTGACGCCCATGCCGGCTCCGGCGATGACGACTCGAGAAAAAATGGTCGGGGCGACTGGATTTGAACCAGCGACCTCCTGCTCCCGAAGCAGGCGCGCTACCAAGCTGCGCTACGCCCCGTCCGAAAATGTCCGTAAGTACCCGTTGGGCAACGGGGCATAGTCTAACACGGCTTGAAAAGGGCCTGCTCTTGAGCCGACTTGCGCCCGCTGGTATAACGGCCCCGCCCGCCCGCACCGACCTTCCTGAGAGGCGGCCCGATCGGAGGGGTCGTCGGATCGACGGACGCTCGTCGCCACGCTGGCCGGTGGCCTGCTCGCCGGCCCGGTGGCCGTCAGGGCGCAGCCGGCCGGACGGATGTGGCGGATCGGGTATCTGTCGCTCGTCTCGGAGAAGCTCGTCCAGTACCGGCCCTGGGTTGCGGCTTTTCGGGACGGGCTCCGTGGGCTCGGCTACGTGGAAGGCGAGAACCTCACGATCGACCAGCGCTACGCGGCGGGGCAGGTCGAGCGGCTCCCCGCGCTGGCCGGGGAGCTCGTGCGGCTCCGGGCCGATGTTCTCGTCGCGGCTCCGGCCGGCAGCGCGCTGGCGGCCAAGAAGGTCACGAGCACGATCCCCATCGTGTTCATGGGCGAGCCCGATCCGGTCGGCACCGGGCTCGTGGCCAGCCTGGCCCGCCCGGGCGGAAACGCGACCGGCCTCGCCGATGCTCACACCGAGCTGCTGCCGAAGAGGCTCGAGCTCCTCAAGCTCCTCGTGCCGGCCGTCTCCCGCGTCGGCGTCCTCTGGAATCCGTCCAACGCCAGCACCGCGCCTCAGCTGAAGGCGGTCCAGGCCGCCGGCCCCGCGCTGGGATTGACGATCGTCCCGGTCGAGGTCAAGGGACCGGGGCACGATGATCTGGACCGGGCCTTCGAGGCGATCGGACGTGATCGCCTCGGCGGGCTTCTCGTCGTCGGCGACCCGATCCTCGGGAACCGGCGCGCCCGCATCGCCGAGCTCGCGATCGCGCACCGGCTCCCGACGTCCGGCACGCACCGGGGATGGGCCGAGGGCGGTCTGCTGATGTCCTACGGCACCGACTTCGTCGAGCTGTTCCGGCACGGGGCCGTGCTCGTCGACAAGATCCTGAAGGGTACCAAGCCCGCCAACCTGCCGGTCGAGGAGCCGACCAAGTTCGAGCTGGTGATCAATCTCAAGACCGCGAGGAAGCTGGACCTCGCGATCCCGCCGTCGCTCCTGCAGCGGGCGGATCGGGTGATCGAGTGACGGAGGGACGAGGCCGGGCGCTCACGACTCCCAGGCGTACTTGCCGACGAGCTTCACGAACACGCACCCGGAATCCTGGGTGACGCGCATCGTCCCCTGCACCTTCTCGATCACCTGCAGCACCTGCCCGTCCACCTCGCCCACCGGGATCACCATCAGCCCGCCCTCCGTGAGCTGCTCGAAGAGCGGCGGCGGCACCCCCGGGCCGCCCGCCGCCACCAGGATGCGGTCGAACGGGGCCTCGTCCGGCCACCCCAGCGTGCCGTTGGCGGCCCGCACCCACACGTTGCGGTAGCCGAGCCCTTCCAGCGTCTCGCGCGCCCGGCTCGCCAGCCGCGGGATGCGCTCCATCGTGCACACCCGCCCGGCCAGCTCCGCGAGCACCGCGGCCTGGTAGCCGCAGCCGGTGCCCACCTCCAGCACCTTCTCTCGCCCGACGAGCCGCAGCAGTTCGGTCATGCGGCCCACGATGAACGGCTGCGAGATTGTCTGCCCCTCGCCGATGGGCAGCGGGTGATCGCCGTAGGCCCGATCGCGGAGCGCCTCGTCCACGAACACGTGGCGCGGCAGCCGCCGCATCACCTCGATCACCCGCGGGTCTCTGACCCCGCGCGCGACGACCTGCTCCTCCACCATCCGCTCGCGCTCGCGCGCGAAGCGCGCCGAGCCCGCCCGCGTGTCCGCCCCGCCCGTCACGGCCCCCGCTTCTTCTTGGGCTTCATCACCGCGTTCAGCGCGCCCTCCCACTCGGTCATCCGGCCGAGCGCGCCGTGATGCGTGAGATCGAGATGCAGCGGGGTCACCGACGCGAAGCCCTCGTGCATCGCCGCGATGTCGGCGCCGGTGTCGTCCGCCCACTCCGGCGGTCCCGCCCCGATCCAGTAGTACGGCCGCCCGCGCGGGTCGACCTCCCGGATCACCTTCTCGCGGTACACCCGGTGCCCGAGCCGCGTGAGCCGGATGCCCTTCACCTCGCCCCCCGGCACGTTCACGTTCAGGAGGGTCTTGGCCGGCAGCCCTTCCACCAGGAGGCGCATCGCGACCGCCCGCGCCACCGTGGCCGCCGCGTCGAACCCGTCCGTCTCGGGATCGGCCTGCGAGACCGCCATGGACGGCACCCCGAGCAGCGTGCCCTCCATCGCCGCCGACACCGTCCCCGAGTAGGTGACGTCGTCGCCCAGGTTCGTGCCGTGGTTCACGCCCGCGGCCACCAGGACCGGCGGCTCCGGCAGCAGGCCGAGGACCGCGAGGTTGACGCAGTCCGACGGGGTGCCGTTCACCGCGTATTTGCGCTCCGCCACCCGATCGACCCGGAGCGGCCGGTGCAGCGTGAGGGCGTGCCCCACCGCGCTCTGCTCGCGATCGGGCGCCACCACGTAGACTTCCCCGATCTCGGCCAGCGCCTCCGCGAGCGCCGCGAGGCCGCGCGCGTGAATCCCGTCATCGTTGGTGACGAGGATTACCGGCGCCATGGGGAATGAAATTGGTCGGGGCGACTGGATTTGAACCAGCGACCCCTTGACCCCCAGTCAAGTGCGCTACCGGGCTGCGCCACGCCCCGACCCAACGGGCATTGTACGGGCACGGTGGGGCAAACTCAAGACGAGCGGCCGGATCGGGGGGCGGCGAGGCGCTGTCGGATGGCCTGCAGGCGGCTCCGGGTGCGCTTGAGGGCGTCCTCCAGGGTGGCGCCGCGCAGCCCCAGGTCCATCTGGTCGAGGCCGCGCGATTCGCTGCGCAGCCGCTTCTTGGCGCCCTCGAGGGTCAGGCGCTCCTCGTAGAGCAGCGACTTGATGCGCAGCACCAGGTCGAGGTCGGCTTTGCGGTACAGCCGCTGCCCCGCCGGGTTCTTCTTCGGGCGGAGCAGCTTGAACTCGGACTCCCAGTAGCGGAGCACGTACGCGGGAATCTCCGTGATCGTCTCGACTTCGCCGATCCGGTAGTAGAGCTTGTCGGGAACCGTGCTCATTTCCCGGAGACCTCAGTCTAGACGTTGATCCGGAGCTTCAGGCCCTTGCTCGGCTTGAACGTCAGCACCTTGCGCGCGGTGATCTCGATGCTGTCGCCGGTCTGGGGGTTGCGGCCGCGGCGCGACGCCTTCTGACGGATCCGAAAATGGCCGAAGCCGACGATCTTCACGTCCTCACCCTTTTCGAAGCAGCGGAAGATGATGTCGAACAGCGACTCCACCACCGAAGCCGACTGCCGCTTGGACAGCCCGTGAGCCGCCACCGCGTTGATCAGATCATTCTTGGTCAGCGCCGTCACCTCCTCTCGTCGATTTACTTGGCCGGACCCTGCGTCACGAAGCCCGAGTGCCCCTTGCCCTGCAGCTCCTCGCGGGCCGCCGTGGCCTTGCCCCGGTCGGCAAAGCCGCCGACCCGCACCACGTGCAGCGCCTCGCCGCGCGTCACGCTGGCCACCTGGACGGTGAAGCCCTCGGAGCGAAGCGTGTGGGCGAGGCCTTCCGCGTTCTTGCTCTCCTTGAACGCGCCCACCTGGACCCAGTAGCTGCCCCCCGCGGCCGCCTTGCTCGCGCTCTTGCCGGTCGCGGCCGCGGTGCGCTCGGGCGCCTTCGCCTTCTCGGGCGCCTTGCTGGGCGTCGACGCGGCCGGCATCTCCGGCCGGGCGGGCGGCGTGCTCACCGCCGGCGGCGGTGTCACCGGGGCCGGCGTGGCGGGCGGCGGCGTGGGCGTCGGGGTCGGGGTCGGCACCTGGGCCGCGGGCGGCGGCGTGGCCGGCGTCTCCACCTTGGGCGCGGGCGTGGTCGGTGCTGGCGTCGGCTCGGCCGGGCGAGTCGTCGTCACCTTGGACGGCGGCGTCGGCTCGAACCAGCCGCCGATCAGCGGCACCGCGATGACCGCGATCACCGCGAGGACGAGCAAGACCAGGACCGCGCGGAACCAACCAGTCGCGAAGATGCTGCGCTGTCCGTACTCTTCCTGCTCTTCATCTTCCAGGAAATCGTCGTCCTCGGGGCGCTCAGGGCTCACGCGTGCTCGATCCTCGTTAGCCTCATCGGCTGCTCGGTCGTGAAAAGCTAGGCAATGTTAGCACCAGTGTCGGGGCCGCTCAAACGAAATCGCTAGGGGTTCTGCCTAGTTAGCCCATGCCGGCTCAGGCCCGGCGGCGCGCCCGCCTGGCGATGCGGCCGACCGCCTTGCGGAAGAGCAGCCGGAGCGGCGAGCCCGCGAAGCTGTAAGAGTGGCGCAGCGAGTTGATCAGGTACCGCTCGTAGGAGAAGTGGATCTGATCCGGCAGGTTCACGCGAAGCGCGAAGGTGGGCGGGCCGACCGCCACCTGCTGCGCGGACTGGACTCGGAAGGCCACGCCGCGCGAGGACATCGGGCGGCGCTCGACCGCCTGGCGCAGGGTGGCGAGCAGCTCGCCTGGCTGCACCCGCTTCTGCGCCTCCGCGGCCACCAGGTCGACCTGGTCGAAGAGATCACGCAGGCCGAACCCGACCACCGCGGACGTGAAGCAGATCGGCGCGTGCTCGAGGAACGGCAGCCGCTCGTAGATCTGCTGGGTGACGTCGCCCTTCGTCACGAGGCCGGGCGGGACCAGATCCCACTTGTTGACCGCCACCACCGTGGCGCGGCCCGCGTCGTTGGCGTAGCCCGCGATGTGCGCGTCCTGGGCGGTCACGCCCTCGGAGGCGTCGACCACCAGCACCGCGACCTGGCAGCGCTCGAGGCTCTTCAGCGCCATCACCACCGCGAGCTTCTCGAGGGCCTCGGACACCTTCCCCTTGCGCCGGATCCCCGCGGTGTCGATCAGCAGGTAGTCGCGGTCCCGGAAGGTCACCGGGGTGTCCACCGCGTCCCGCGTGGTGCCGGGCTGGTCGTGCACGAGCACGCGCTCGTGTCCCAGCACCGCGTTCACCAGCGAGGACTTGCCCACGTTGGGCCGCCCGATGATCGCCACCCGCGTGCCCTCGCTCCCGGTCTCCGGGACCACCGCGGGCGCGAGCTCGCGGCAGGCCTCGAGCAGCTCGGCCACGCCGCGGCCGTGCTCGGCGGAGAGGGTCAGCACCGGCTCGAACCCGAGCCGATACGCGTCGCCGGTCGGCGCCTCCTGCTCCGCGCCGTCGACCTTGTTGACCGCGAGCAGCACCGGGCGATTGCTCTTTCGCAGGATCCCCGCGATCTCCTCGTCGAGCCCGGTCACCCCGGCGCGGCCGTCGACCACGAACACGAGCAGGTCCGCCTCGTCCACCGCCTGCAGCACCTGCCGGCGCACGCCCTGCACCAGGTCGGACTCGCTGCTCGGATCGAACCCACCGGTGTCCACGAAGGTGGCCTGCCAGCGCTCGTGGACCGCGGTGCCGTAGAGGCGGTCGCGGGTGACGCCGGGCACGTCGCGCACCAGCGAGCGGCGCCGGCCGATGAGCCGGTTGAACAGGGTGGACTTGCCCACGTTCGGGCGGCCCACGATCGCGATGATCGGGCGCAGCACGGGCTCGTCGCTCCTGCGTTCCCCGCCTACCGCCCGACGAGGGCGGCCAGGAGGGCCGGGGCGGTGGGCTCGACCGCGGTGACCGGCGTGCCGAGCGTGGCGGTGAGATCGGCGGGCGTCAGATCGTCGAGAAAGACGCCCGCGCCGTCGCGAAGCGTGACCGCGGGCACGAGCACCTCGTCGCCGAGGCCGTGGCCGCCGCAGCCGGCCTCGCCGAGCTGGAGCTGGATGTCGCCGCCGGTGAGCAGGCCGGCCACCCCGATGCCGCGCCCGAAGAGCTCGTTGCGGATCGGGACCAGGTCCACCGTGAGGCCCGGGACCGCGAGCCGATCGAGCAGCGCGCGCATGCGCGGAGCGAACATCTCGCCGGTCACCACCGTCACGCGACGCGGGCGGCGCGGCGGCTTGGGGGGCCGGGCCAGCGCGCGCGTCCACGCGTCCTCGAAGCGCCGCACGAGGCCGATGCCGTCCTCGGCCACCGCGAAGCCCTCGTAGGCGCGGGCGGGCGGCAGCGGCCGCCCCGCGCTCAGGTAGAGCTCGTCGGCGGCCCACACGAAGCGGGTGCCGAGGGTGGGCCGGAACGCGCGCTGCCAGCCCTCGATGTCGCCCACCAGAGTCTGGGCCTCCTCGGGCGTGACCGCCCGGAGATCGGGCAGCCGCTCGCGGTGCCGGGTGAGGCCGACCGGCACCACCGCGGTGGTGGGCACCGCGGGATGCAGGCGCGCCAGCTCGTGCACGGTGCGCTCGAGGTGCGCGCCATCGTTCCACCCGGGGCACAGCACGATCTGCGCGTGCATGGCGATGCCCGCCTTGGCGAGGCGCTCCATCACGGGCAGGAGCTCGCGCCGGACCCGCGGCTGGCCGAGGAGCGCGTGGCGCAGGTCCGGATCGGTGGCGTGCACCGAGACGTAGAGGGGCGAGAGCCGCTGGCTCTCGATCCGGGCGAGCTCGGCCTCCTCCAGATCGGTCAGGGTGATGTAGTTGCCGTGCAGGAACGACAGGCGAAAGTCGTCGTCCTTCACGTAGAGGCTCTTGCGCATGCCCTTCGGGAGCTGGTGGATGAAGCAGAAGACGCACTTGTTGGCGCACGTGGCGATCTCGGCGGGCCGGGGCGGGGCCAGCTCGAGCCCCAGCGTGGGCCCGCGCCGGCTCATCCGCGCGGTGGTCGTCCGGCCGTCGCGGTCGAGCGCGAGGTCGAGCGTCTCCTCGCCCGCGTGGAAGTGGAAGTCGATCACGTCGCGCAGCGGCGCGCCGTTGATCGCGAGGATGCGGTCCCCCGGCCGGAGCCCGGCCCGGTCGGCGGCGGTGCGCGGCGCCACCGCCGCCACCACCACCCCGTCCGCGGCCGTCGAGGGCCGGCGCGCCACGGTCAGAGCCGCTCGCCCACCGAGGTGGGCGTCTCGAGCTGCTTGAGCCCCATCACGATGTACTGGAGTCCGGAGGTGATCGTGAAGCCGGCGGTGACCCAGGCCAGGATCTTGGTCACGAACGGCGGGACGAGCTGGAAGTAGGCGGAGGCCATCGCGGCGAGCACGAGCACCATCTGGAACACGGTCGACATCTTGCCGACCCACGTGGGCGAGGGATGCACGGTGCCGCCCGCCACGTGGATGACGAGGACGCCGATGCTCAGCACCACGTCACGGCTCACCACCACCGCGGTGATCCAGAACGGGAGCACCTTGAGCCACGTGAGGGTGACGAAGCCGGAGGTGAGCAGGAGCTTGTCGGCGACCGGATCGAGGAAGGCGCCGAGGCGGGTCTGGAGGCCCTGCACGCGCGCGATGTAGCCGTCGAGCATGTCGGTGAGGCTCGCCAGGCAGAAGACCACCAGCGCCGCGCCCGCCCGCCGGTACACCAGCAGGGAGACGAAGACCGGGATCAGCAGGATGCGCAGCGTCGTGAGCCAGTTGGGGAGTCCCATGGAACGGTCCGCGAGGGCCGAGGCCCGATTGTACACCGGCTACAGGCGGTATCCCTCGAACGAGGCGATGAGCCGTCGCGGCAGCTCGACCTCGACCCGGATGCCCTCGGGCTCGTCCTGGCGCGACAGCACCCGCCCGCGCTCGTAGCAGGTCGCCAGCGCCGTGCCGTCCGCGTAGGGGATGCGCAGGGTGAGCCGCCCGACCCGCGGCCGGAGGGCCAGGTCGATGCGGGTCAGGAGCGCCTCCATCCCCTCCCCGGTGCGCGCCGAGACCGCGACCCCGTCGAAGCGCGACAGCAGCGCCTGGGCCGCGCCCGGCTCGAGGCGGTCGATCTTGTTCAGCGCGACGATCATCGGCCGGCCCATCAGCTCGAGCTCGCCCAGCAGCGCCTCCACCGCCTGCACCTGATCGTCCACCCCCGGGTGGCTCGCGTCGACCACGTGGATCAAGAGATCTGCCTCGGTCAGTTCCTCCAGCGTGGCCTTGAACGCGGCGACCAGCTGGTGGGGCAGCTTGCGGATGAAGCCGACGGTGTCGGTGAGGATGAACGAGGCGTGGGTCGGGCTCGTGACCAGGCGCGCGGTCGGGTCGAGGGTGACGAACAGGGCGTCGGCCGCCAACCGGTCCGCGCCGGTCAGGTGGTTGAGCAGGGTGGTCTTGCCCGCGTTGGTGTAGCCGACCAGTGCGATCACCGGGACGCCGCTCGCCTTGCGCCGGTCGCGGAGCAGCCGTCGGTGCACGCGCACCCGCTGCAGCTCGTCGCGGATCTTCTGGATGCGGTGGCGGATGATGCGGCGGTCGGACTCGATCTGCATCTCGCCCGGTCCGCGGGTGCCGATGCCGCCGCCGGTACGCTCGAGGTGCTTCCACTGCCCCACCAGGCGCGGGAGCAGGTAAGAGAGCTGAGCCAGCTCCACCTGGAGCTTGCCCTCCATGGTGCGCGCGCGCTGGGCGAAGATGTCGAGGATGAGCGCGGTGCGGTCGATCACCCGCACCCCGAGCGAGCCGCCCAGGTTGCGCTCCTGGATCGGCGAGAGCGGATCGTCGGAGATCATGAGGTCGGCGCCCTCCCGCTTGGAGAGGGTTTTGATCTCCTCCACCTTCCCCTTCCCGAAATAGAGCCCCGGGGTGGGCGCCCGCCGATCCTGGGTCGCCCGTCCCACCACGCGGGCCCCGGCCGATTCGGCCAGGCGCCCCAGCTCGTCGAGGCTCTCCTCCACCACCACCCGCGGCTGGCTGGGCAGCCGTAGGGCCGCCAGCACCGCTTTTTCGCGCGACTTCACTCGGTCAGCCCCTCCTGCGTGATGTGCTTCAGCACCGCCTCGGCGGCGCCCTCGACGCCGCCCGCCCCGTCCACGTCGATCCAGCGGATCTCCGGCTCGCGCGCGAACCACGTCATCTGCCGCTTCGCGTACCGCGTGGTGTCGCGCACCATGAGCCGCAGCGCCTCCTCGACCGGCAGGCGCCCCCGCGCGGCCAGGGCCAGCGGGCGATAGCCGATGCCGTCCATCGGCGGGCGCTCCGGATCGTGGCCCGCCGCGAGCAG
>DASZJM010000209.1:0-5138 GCA_035948165.1 Candidatus Methylomirabilota bacterium | reverse complement strand
TTCGTGATCTTCTGCGCGCTCTCCGGCGCGATCTACGTCTTCAACGACGTGGCCGACGTGGAGAAGGACCGCCTGCACCCGACCAAGCGCTACCGCCCGATCGCCCGCGGCGCGCTCTCGCTCCCCGCCGCCCTCGTGCTGGGGATCCTGCTGCTGGCGGGCAGCCTGGTGGCCGCCTTCGCCCTCTCGGTGCCCTTCGCGGTGGTGGCCGCCGCCTACGCGGGCCTCCTCACCGCCTACTCGATCTGGCTCAAGCACATGGTGATCCTCGACGTGCTCACGGTGGCGGCCGGCTTCGTGCTGCGCGCGGTGGCGGGGGCCGCCGCCATCTCCGTGCAGATCTCGGGCTGGCTGGTGATCTGCACGATCCTGATCGCCCTGTTCCTGGCCCTGGGCAAGCGCCGGCACGAGTACCGCACCCTGCGGGGCGACGCGGCGGCCCACCGGCCGATCCTCGCCGAGTACAGCGAGAGCTTCCTCGACCAGATGGTGGCGGTGGTGACCGCCTCCACCGTGACCGCGTACGCGCTCTACACCATGTCGCCGGACACGGTGTCGAAGTTCCACACCCGGCTGCTCCCGGTCACGCTGCCCTTCGTGCTCTACGGCATCTTCCGCTACCTCTACCTGCTCTATCGGCGGGAGATGGGCGGCAACCCCTCCGACCTCATGCTCAACGACCGGGCGCTGCTGATCAACACCGTGCTGTGGATGCTCACGCTGCTGGTGATCATCTACGGGCCCGAGTGGGCGCCCGCGTGGGTCGCCCGGTGGAGCAACTGAGCGGAGGGCCGATGCTGGAGGAGGTCGCGGGCTGGGGGCGCCACCCGGTGGGACGCGGGCGCGTGGAGCGCCCCGAGCAGCTCACCCTCCCCGTCGGCGTCGAGCCGGTGGTGCCGCGCGGGCTCGGCCGCGCCTACGGCGACCCCGCGCTGCCCTCGCGCGAGGGCGGCCTCGTGCTCGAGAGTACGCGGGCCGACCGCATCCGCTCGTTCGAGCCCGCGACCGGGCGCCTCCACTGCGAGGCGGGGCTGAGCCTCGCCGAGATCCTGCGCGTCTTCGTGCCGCGCGGGTGGTTCCCGCCGGTCACCCCGGGCACCAAGTTCGTCACCGTCGGGGCGTGTGTGGCCTGCGACGTTCACGGCAAGAACCATCACCGCGACGGCTCGTTCGGGAGCTTCGTCGATCGCGTCACCCTCCGCGTCGCCGACGGCCGGCTCGTCGAGTGCGGTCCCGACCGGGAGCGCGAGCTGTTCCTCGCCACCCTCGGCGGCATGGGGCTCACCGGCCTCATCGTGGAGGTCACCCTGCGGCTCAAGCGGATCGAGAGCCCGTGGATCGTGCTGGAGACCCAGGGCATGGCGAGCCTCGGCGCGATGATGGAGGGCCTGCGGCTGAGCGCGGCGCACTGGCCCTACACGGTGGGCTGGATCGACTGCCTCGCCCGCGGGACCGACGTCGGCCGCGGGATCCTGATGCGGGGCCGCCACGCCACCCAGGTCGAGGCCGGCACGCGCCGGGCCCGCCCCGCGCTGCCGCTCCGCGTGCCGTTCGACGCGCCGGAGTGGCTGCTGAATCCGCTCCTCATGCGCGGCTTCAACCGCCTCTACGCGTGGAGCCACGGGACCGCGCTGCGCCGCCGGGTCGTCTCCTACGACCGCTTCTTCTATCCGCTCGATGCGATCGGGGAGTGGAACCGCCTCTACGGCCGCCGCGGCTTCCTGCAGTACCAGTGCGTGCTGCCGCGCGCGGCGGGCTCTCCGCCGGTGGCGACGCTGCTCGAGCGGCTGGGCGCGGCGGGCGCCGCGTCGTTCCTCGCGGTCATCAAGGACTGCGGCCCCGCCTCCGACGCCTACCTCTCATTCCCGATGGAGGGCACCACGCTCGCGCTCGACCTGCCCAACCGGGGCGCGGCGACCGAGGCGCTGGTCCACGAGCTCAACGCGATCGTGATCGCGCATGCCGGGCGCGTCTACCTGGCCAAGGACGCGGTGACCCGGGCGGAGGACTTCGCGCGGATGGAGCCCCGCCTCGGCGAGTGGCGCGCGGTCCGCGAGCGCTGGGACCCGGCCCGCCGCTTCCGCTCCGCCCAGTCGGTGCGTCTCTTCGGGGACCCCGCGTGAGAGTCGCGCCCGCATGAAGGTGGCAATAGTCGGCGCGACCCGCGGCATGGGCCGCGCCCTCGCCCGGCGCCTGGCCGAGCGCGGCGACGCGCTCTTCCTGCTGGGGCGCGACGAGGCGGAGCTGGCCCTGTCCGCGCGCGATCTGGAGGCGCGCGGCGCGCCGTCGGTGAGCCAGGCCCGCCTCGACCTGGGCGAGCCGGCCGGCTTCACGGCGGCGCTGGACGCGGCGGATCACGCGCTGTCCCCGTTCGACGCGCTCGTGGTGACCGGCGGGCTCTTCGCGCGCCAGGAGCAGCTGGCCGCCGACCCCGCGCGCCTCGCCGCACTGCTGCACGCCAACTTCACCGGCACCGTGCTGCTCTGCCAGCAGGCCGCGGAGCGGATGGCCGCGCGGGGCGGCGGGCTCGTCTGCGCCTTCGGCAGCGTGGCGGGCGACCGGGCCCGGCGCAGCAACTATCTCTACGGCGCCTCCAAGGCGGGGCTCGCGGTGGCCCTCGACGGGCTCGACCTGGCCTACCGCGACCGCGGGGTGCGCGTGCTCTGCGTGAAGCCGGGCTTCGTGCGGACCGCGATGACCGCGGGGCTGCCGGTGCCCCCGTTCGCGGGCGAGCCGGACGCGGTGGCGCGCCGGGTGGTGGCCGCGATGGACGCGGGTCGCCACCAGATCTACGCGCCCGGGATCTGGCGGGTCGTGATGCTGGTCATCCGCGCGCTGCCGCGGGCGGTCCTGCGGCGCGTGCAATTCTGAGAGAGGGAGCCATGCCCAAGATCTGGCGGGTCTACAGCGGAGCGGACGGCGAGTCGCACGTGGAGGAGATGCCGCTCGCCATGAAGCCCTTCACCGATACCGAGGGCGCCCACGGGGAAGGCACCACGCTGCAGGCCGCCGCCGGCATCGTGTTCCGGGTCTCGCCGCCGGGCTACGCGCTCGACTGGCACTGCGCCCCGCGCCGGCAGTACTCGATCACGCTCGCCGGCCAGGCGGAGATCCAGGTGGGCGACGGCACCGTGGTCCGCGTCGGGCCGGGCGACGTGCTCCTGGCCGAGGACCTCACCGGCCGCGGCCACGTCACCCGCTCGATCGGGAGCGGGCCCCGCTTCTACGCGATCGTGCCGCTGGCCTGAGCGGGGACGGCGCTCAGGGCTTCGCGGGCTCGGGAGGCGCCACCGGGACGCCGCGCACGCCCGACTTCTCGAGCGACCGGGCCACGAACCCGGATGCCTTCACGTCCTCGATGAATTCCTTCGCGTACTGAAGCCCCGCGTCGCGCCCGCGCGGCATCCCCATCGCCTGCTCGATCACCATGAAGCGGTCGTCGAGGACCCTGGAGCCCGGGAGCTTGGCCTGGTCCATCAGCAGGAGCTGGCGCACGCCCGCGATCACGTCGGCCTTGCCCGCCTGCAGCAGGCCGAGCCCGGCGCTGTTGCCCGCGCCGCGCACCAGCGTCGCGTGCCTGATGTTGCGGGTGAGGAAGTGATCGTAGGCGCTCTTCTCGGAGACCGCGATGCGCACCCCGGCGCGGTCGACGTCGGGCACCCGCGCGTAGGGCGCGCCCGCCGGCACCAGGTAGGTGCCCTCGATCAGCAGGTGGGGCGCCGTGAACCCGATCTCCCCGGCGCGCCCCGGCTCCCGGGCCAGGAAGGCCACATCCCACGCGCCGGCGGCGAGGGCGTCGGTCATCTGCCCGGCCGAGGTGTACTGCACCAGCTCGACCGGCACGCCGAGCCGGCGCCCCAGCTCGTGGGCCATGTCGACCGCGACGCCCTTCACCTCGCCGGTGGTCGCGTTCTTCTGAGCGAGGACGAGGTTGCCGTGGTTGATGCCGACCCGCATGGTGCCGGTCGGCGCGAAGTCGGAGCGGATCGCGGGCGAGACTGATGACATGGTCGGGCTGGCTCCTAGGAGGAAGAGGGTGGCGATGGCGGCGGTGACATGTGAGGTCAGGCGGCGCACTGGCCGTCCCGGGCGACCACGCGGCCCCCGCTGATCACGAGGGCGCGGGGCGGACGCATGGCGACGATCTCGCCGAGGGTCTCGCCGGGGACCAGCACCAGATCGGCGCGGCAGCCCACCGCGAGGCCGTAGCCCTCGAGCCCCAGCACCGCGGCGTTGCCGCGGGTGGCGATGTCGAGCGCGTCGTGCAGCAGGGGATCGGCGCGGAAGCCGTTGCGATAGGCGACCAGCATCGCGCGCTCCAGCATGTCCGCGTTGCCGAACGGCGTCCACGCGTCGCGCACCCCGTCCGAGCCCGCGCCGACGGTCACGCCCGCCTCGCGCAGGCGGCGCACCGGCGGGGTGGGGCGGTCGCCCGGCGCGGTGGTCATGATCGCGATGCCCTGCTCGCGGAGCAGGTCGAGCAGCGCGGCGAGCCGGCTCTCGTCGATCATGCCGAGGCAGAAGGCGTGGCTCACCGCCACCCGGCCCGCGAGACCGAGCGCGCGGGTGCGCTCCGCGATCATGCGGATCTGGGCGGCGCCCTCGTCGCCGCCGTCGTGGAGATGGATGTCCACCCCCGCGCCGTGCCGGCCCGCGATGCCGAAGACCACGTCGAGCTGCCCGGCCGCGTCGCCGTCGATGCCGGTGGGGTCGACGCCGCCGATCAGCTCGGCGCCGTCCTTCACCGCCTGCTCCAGCAGCAGAGCGGTGCCGGGTCGGGTGACCACGCCGCTCTGGGGGAACGCCACCACCTGGATGGTGACGAGATCGCGCAGCCGGCTCCTCGCGGTCATCACGCCCTCGAAGTTGCGCAGGCCGATCTCGGTGTCGACGTCGACGTGGCTGCGGATGTGGAGCGTCCCACGGCTCACCGCCTGCCGGACCAGGCGCTCCGCCTGCACGTCGGCGGGCAGCGCGAGCTCGCGCCGCAGGCGACGCTCGTTCTCGATGCGCTCGCGGGTGGTGGGCCCCGCCTCGTGGGCCCGCCACGGCAGGCCCCAGAAGGTCTTGTCGAGGTGCATGTGCGCGTCGACCAGGGCGGGGAGGAGGACGCGGTCGGCGCCGTCGATCACCGACGC
>DASZJM010000208.1:0-3077 GCA_035948165.1 Candidatus Methylomirabilota bacterium | reverse complement strand
GGGCGAGGCGGCCAACAGGGCCGCCGTGTAGGGATGACGGGGACGGGCGAAGAGTTCCGTCGTGGGCGCCTGCTCGACCACCTCGCCGGCGTACATGACTGCGATCTCGTCGGACAGTTCGGAGATCAGGGCCAGATCGTGAGTGACGAAAAGGACCGCCAAGTCCATCTCCTCCCGTAGTTCCTTCAGCAACTCGACGATCTGGGCCTGGATCGTCACGTCCAGGGCCGTGGTGGGCTCGTCGGCGATGAGCAGTCGTGGGGAGCAACTCAGGGCCATCGCGATCATGACGCGCTGGCGCATACCGCCCGAGAGCTGATGAGGATAGGCCGACAACCGACGGGCCGGATCCGGGATGTGCACGCTCTCGAGCAGCTCGACGGCGCGCGACCTTGCCGCCGATCGGCTCATTGTCTCGTGCAGGCGCATCGCCTCCATCAATTGATTTCCGATGGTGAAAGACGGATCGAGGCTGGCCAGCGGATCCTGGAAGACCATGGAGATCTCGCGCCCGCGAATCCGTCGCAGCTCGTTGAAATCCGCTTCGAGGAGGTCCCGACCGTCGAAGAGGATGGAGCCCCCCACGATGCGTGCCGGGGGCGACGACAGTAAGCGCAGGATGGACAGCGAACTCACCGTCTTGCCACAGCCGGACTCGCCCACCAGGCCGACGATCTGCCCGTGTGCCACAGCGAACGAGGCCTCGTCCACGACTCGGACCGGACCGGACTCGCTGTCGAATTCGATGCACAGGCCCCGGACCTCGAGGAGGGCAACGGGCTCTTCTTCCGGCCCCACCGCGGTCCGGACTGCCTCGGCCGGTCGACTCACCGCGGTGAGACCACGTTGGGAGCGGTCGCGCCGGTTGCGGCTCTTGGTGGTGGCCCCGCTCACCGTGTCGCGCATGGCGTCACCCAAGGTGTTGAAGGCGAGCACCGTCAGCGCAATGACGAGGCCGGACGGGACAAGGGCCCAGGGATGGGTGAACAGCGCCGTGTTGTACGCCTCTTCGAGCATCGAACCCCAGCTGGCGGATGGCGGCGGCGGACCCAGGCCCAGGAAGCTGAGGCCGGAGGACGTCAGGAGGGCGGCCCCGAGGGCGATGGCAATGCCGACGACGAGCCCCGTGAGCACGTTGGGCAGGATCCTTGACAGCACGATGCGCGTGGGCGGGGTGCCGATAGACGTCGAGGCCTCGACGAAGGCCTCCTCTTTGATGGCCAGGGTCTGGCCCCGGATGAAGCGCGCGAAGCCCGGTGCGAACACGATGGCAAACGCCAGGGAAATGTCGTTCACCCCGCTTCCGAGCACGGCGACGACGGCGAGCGCAAGGACGAGCGGAGGGAAGGCCAGGCCGGCATCCGCCCCGCGCATGAGCAGATAGTCGGTGCGACCGCCGCGGAAGCCGGCCACGAGCCCGATGACCAGCGCCAGCACGAGGGCGATAGCCACGGTTTCGAAGGTGATCTGCATCGAGATGCGTGAGCCGTAAATGAGGCGCGAGAGCACGTCGCGGCCGAGGTCGTCGGTGCCGAGCCAGTGGCTCGCGCTGATGCCCTCGTACGTGTTCGACAGGTCCTGGGCGTTGGGGTCATAAGGGGCGATCCACGGGGCGAAGATCGCCGCGACCGTGACGAGAACCAGCCAGAGCAAGGACACCGCGACACCGACGCGCGTAAAGAACTTCACCAGGCGCCGGTGGTCGCTCCACGAACGGCGCAGCAATCCGGGGTCTTCACCGGGCAGCTCCGTCTCGGTCAGGCTCACGAGACTCTGACCTTGGGGTTGAGGTAGCCATAGCTGATGTCGACGAACAGGCTCATCGCCATCTGGAACAACACGAAGACGAT
The DNA here is from genome assembly GCA_035948165.1 of Candidatus Methylomirabilota bacterium. Classification (GTDB taxonomy): domain Bacteria; phylum Methylomirabilota; class Methylomirabilia; order Rokubacteriales; family CSP1-6; genus CAMLFJ01. Next base: position 1,227 of record DASZJM010000208.1, on the reverse strand, counting down.
CGCCACGCCCTGGACGACCGGGAGATCGTGGTCGGTGATCCCGGCGAGCATGTAGGTCCCGAGGCCGGGGAAGGCGAAGATCTGTTCGACGATCACGGCGCCGCCGAGCAGATAGCCGATCTGGATCCCGAACACGGTCACCACGGGCATGGCGGCGTTCTTGAGGCCGTGCTTCAACAGCACCGTACGGCGGGTCCCGCCCTTGGCCCACGCCGTCCGTATGTACGGGGTGTCCAGAGCGTCGATCAGCGACGCTCGAAGCTGTCGGGCGAGGGAGGCCCCGACCAGCAAGCCCAGGGTGATGGCCGGCAGCGTGACGTCTCTCAACCAGCCGGTGAAGGAGGTCGTGATGGCGGTGTACCCGGTCGAAGGGAACAACTTCCAGTGGACCGCGAAGATCGACACCAGGATGATGGCCAGCCAGAAACTGGGCACGGCGAGACCGAGCGTGGTGAACGTGCGGGCGCCGCCATCGACAGCCCCTTGGGGGCGGATGCCCGAGATGAGGCCCACGGGGATCCCGACCACGAGCGCAACGATGGCCGAGGCCACCACGAGCCCGAAGGTCACGGGGAACCGCTGCTCGATCTGCTGGGTCACCGGCTGGCCGGTCGAGAGCGACGTGCCGAGGTTGCCGTGCAACGCGTCGTAGAGCCAGTGCCAGTACTGAACGAAGAAGCCGTCGTTGAGGTGGAGCTCTGCCGTGACGTGTGCGATCTGAGCGGGCGTGGCGCTCACGCCACCGGCCAGCGTGATCGCCGGGTTGCCCGGTACGAGCGCCAGCAAGAAGAAGACGGCAAAGGAGACGATGAGCAACACCGGCACGAGGGCCAGCAGCCGGTTTAGGACCAACCTTCCCACTTCACCCCCCTGGGTCAGATCCCAGTCAGCCTGCGCCGTCGCCTGGACGTCGCAGCCGTGCGCATCGTACCCAGCCTTCGGCAATGGGCGCTGCTCATTCAGGCTCGCGCGTTCTCGCGAACTCCCGCCAACTCCATCCGCAGGTGCCGGGCTCGCTGGCCCGGCACCGCGCTGACGGACTACGTCTGAACGGCTCGCTGAGAGTGCGGACTCGTTTCGGCGCGTCCGCACTCTTGCGTCCGGCGAGTCACTCGAGCTCCTTCCAGTGCTCCCGGCCGAAGAGGCGCCCCCACCGTGCTGTGAGCGAAGGCCCCTCGTCGTGGGCCGTGTCCGGATGCAAGACCAAAGAGCCGCGCGGGGCCGGCA
>DASZJM010000207.1:0-5572 GCA_035948165.1 Candidatus Methylomirabilota bacterium | reverse complement strand
CCGCCCACCCACGGCTTCTTGGCCGCGTAGCGCACCACCCAGGCCACCGGCACGTAGCCGACGTCCTGCTGCATGATCTCCTCCGCCTTCTTGTAGTGCTCGAGCCGCTTCTTGGGGTCGCGGGTGTCGCGCCCCGCCTCGAGCTCCTTGTCGAAGGCGTCGTTGACCCAGGCCTGCCGCCTGCCGGTGGTCTTCTTGCCGTAGAAGGTGTCGAAGTACTCGTTGTGCGGATCCGGGTAGTCCATGAACCAGCGGATCCACACGAACTGGAGATCCTGCTTCCAGAGCCGCTCGCGGAACACGCGCTGCTCCAGGACCTCGAGGTCGGTCTTCATGTTGAGGGTGTCGAGGAGCACCGCCTGCACCGCCTCCGCCAACGGCTTCGAGCCCAGGCCCTCTTCACGCATTGTCAGCGTGATCTTGGGCCAGTTCTTGCCGCCCTCGTAGGGCGTGCCCTTGAGGGCGTCGAGGGCCGCCTTCTTGTCGTAGCGCTGGATGGCCTTGATGCCCGCGTCGTCGATGGCGCCGGGGAAGCCGGGCGGGATCATGGACCACGCCGGGATCGCGAAGCCCTGGCTCACCTTGACGACATTCTCGCGGTCGATCGCCTGGGCCACCGCCTTGCGGACCTTGAGGTTGTCGAAGGGCGGCTTGGTCGTCTGGGGCAGCAGGTACCAGGTGCCGGGGAACGGATAGCGGAACACGTCCTTGCCCATGCGCGGGTCCGACTGCAGCCGCTTGAGATCGCCGGACTGGAGCGCGGTCATGTCGAGCTCGTTGTTCTCGTAGGGGAGCGAGCCCGAGGCGACCGGAACGATCGGGATCACCACCCGGTTGAGGTGGACGTCCTTGGCTCCGAAGTAGTGGGGGTTCTTCTTGAGCACGATCTGCTTGTTGTGCTCCCACGCCTCGAGGGTGTAGGGGCCGTTGCTGACGATGTTGCCGGCCTCCGTCCACTTGTCGCCGAACTTCTCCACCGCGCCCCGGTGAGCGGGCAACGCGGCCAGGTAGGAGGCGAGCACCGGGAAGTAGCCGCGCGGCCCGTCGAGGGTCACCTCGAGCGTCCAGTCGTCCTTGGCACGGACCCCGACCTGACTCGCGTCGGTGATCTGCTTCTTGTTGTAGGCCTCCCCGTTCTTGATGTCGTAGAGGAACGAGGCGTAGGGGGCGGCGCTCGCCGGGTCGAGCTGGCGCTTCCACGACCACTCGAAGTCGCGCGCGGACACCGGGGAGTTGTCCGACCAACGGCTATCTTTCCGAATAGTGAACGTCCACACCGAGCCGTCCTTGTTGCCCTCGACCTTGCTCGCCATCCACGGCACCGACACGAAGTCGGCGTTGAAGACCATCAGGCCCGCGAAGAGGGCCGGCACCCCGGAGCAGTAGAGGTCCTTGTTGAAGTCGTGGCTGGCCGGATCGTTCTGGAACCAGCCGCCCCCACCGAAGCGGAAGGTCTGGTCCTTGGCCAGCTTCTCGTTGGGGCCGGGCTTGCTCGGCTTGGCCGCCTGGGCGGTGGTGGCGAAGCCGAGGCCACCGAACGCGGCCATCGCGCCGACCACCCTCAGGAAGTCGCGGCGTCCCACCCCGATGGCCTCGAGGCGCTTCGCGAAGAGATCCAGCTGCTCATCCGGAATCCGCATGGGAGATCCTCCTGTGAGTTACTTCAGCTTGGGATCGAGGGCGTCGCGGACCCCGTCGCCGAAGAAGGTGAACGAGAGCATGGTCGCCGCGATGGCGATCGCGGGAAAGACGCAGAGGTGCCAGTAGGAGCGGAGGAACTGCTGGTTCTCCCCCACCATCTGCCCCCACGAGGGGGTGGGCGGGTTGATGCCGACCCCGATGAACGACAGGGCGGCCTCGGTGAAGATCGCCTCCGGGATGCCGAAGGTGATCGAGACCACGATGGGGGTGAGCGCGCTCGGCAGGACGTGGCGGGTGATCACCCGCCAGAAGCCGGCCCCGAGGGCGCGGGCGCCCTCCACGAACTCCTTCTCCTTGATCGACAGCACCTGGGCGCGGGTCTGCCTCGCGATGCCCACCCACCCGGTGAGGCCCAGCGCGATGAAGATGTTGATGAGGCCGGCGCCGAGCATCGACATCACGAGGATCACGAAGAGCAGGCGCGGGAAGGCGTACATCACGTCCACGAAGCGGGTCAGCAGGAGATCGGTCCGGCCCCCGATGTAGCCGGAGAGCGCCCCGATCGGCACCCCGATCAGCACGATGATCACCTGCGCCCCGAGGCCCACCAGCATGGAGACGCGCGCCCCGTAGATCAGGCGCGAGAGCACGTCGCGTCCGAGCTGGTCGGTGCCGAGCGGGAACTCGCGGTTCGGCGACTCGTAGAGGTGGCCGAAGTTGGCCTTGGTGTAGGACTGGGGCGCGATCAGGTCGGCGAAGATCGCGATGAGGCAGAGGAGGATGACCACCGCGCCCCCCGCCACCGCGAGCCGGTTGCGGAGGAGGCGCCGCCACGCGTCGCGGTAGAGGCTCGAGCCCCGCGCCCCCTCGCGCGGGAGGACGACCGGCGCGAGGCTAGTATCGGATGCGGGGGTCGAGAGTGCCATAGAGGAGATCCACCACCAGGTTCATGAGGGCGAGGAACGCGCCGTACACGAGCACCACCGCCATGATCATCGGGTAGTCGCGGCCGGTCATCGAGAGCACGAAGAAGCGGCCCATGCCCGGCACCCGGAAGATCGACTCCACGAAGAACGAGCCGGTCCCCACCGCGGCGAACATCGGGCCGAGCAGGGTGACCACCGGGATGAAGCCGTTCTTCAGCACGTGCTTGAGGATGACCGGCCCCTCGGCCAAGCCCTTGGCCCGCGCGGTCACGATGTAGTCGGAGCGGATCACCTCGAGCATGCTCGAGCGGGTGAAGCGGGCGATGATGCCCATCGGGGCGAGGGCGAGGGTGACCGTCGGCAGCACCCAGTCCTTTGGCGAGTTCCACCCCCCGGTCGGGAAGATGGGCAACACGAACGAGAAGAGCACGATGAGGAACACCGCGAGCACGAAGTTCGGCACGCTGACCCCGAGGGTGGCCACGCTCACCGACACGTAGTCCCAGGAGCGGTTCTGGTAGACCGCGGCCAGGATTCCGAGGGCGACGCCGCCGAACACCGCGAGGGCGAGCGCCATGCTGCCGAGGAGCAGCGAGATCGGGAACGTCTCCGCCATGATCTCGGTCACGGTGCGCGTCTTGTAGACGAAGGACTTGCCGAAGTCGCCGTGCAGCGCCTTCTGCAGGAAGATGCCGAACTGGGCGTAGAGCGGCTTGTCGAGCCCGTAGACCTCGGCGAGATTCTTCTGGGCCTCCGGCGAGAGCGGGTTCGCCCCCTCCGCGACCGGGTCGAGGGGACTGCCCGGCGTGGCGTGCATCACCAAGAAGGTGACGAGCGCCATCGCGAGCAGCGTCGGAACCAACCAGAGGAGGCGATAGACGACGTAGCGGAGCAACCACACCCCCCGAAGCAGAGTGTAGGCAACTATCGGCAAACCCTCGCGGAAAGTCAAGAAAGAAGTGGTATCCTGCGCCCGAATGGCGATCCCGCTGACCATCCTGCCTGGCCGCCACGTACTCGACACGAAGCCCGGCACGACCATCCTGAAATCCGCGCACGCGGGCGGGGTGGACATCACCGCCACCTGCGGCGGGCGCGGCCGGTGCACCTCGTGCCGCGTCAAGCTGGTGGCGGGCACCGCGCCGCCGCCCACCATCATGGACGAGCTGCAGCTGGGCGACACCCTGGTGCGTGAGGGCTACCGGCTCTCGTGCCAGTGGCCGGTGACCGAGCCGGTGACCGTCCAGATCGCCCCGCCGCTCGACGACACCACCTTCCAGATCCTCGGCGGCGAGCGCCCGGCCGGCGCGCCTGCGCCAATCTCGATCGACGCGGGCATCCGCAAGCGCACGGTCACCGTCACGCTGCCCAAGGACGAGCACCAGCAGACCTCCGACGTGGAGGCCCTGGTGGCCGCGACCGGCGGCACGGTGGAGGACGTGCCCACCGCGCTGCTGAAGGGCCTGCCCGCCACTCTCCGTGATCGGGACGGCCTCGTCACCGTGACCACCTTCGGCCGGCACGTCCTCGCGGTGGAGCCCGACGACACCGCGCTCCACAAGTTCGGCCTCGCCATCGACATCGGCACCACCAGCGTGGTCACCACCCTGATGGAGCTCGAGTCGGGCGAGCAGCTCGCCGCGGTGTCGAGCCTCAACCCTCAGGCGGTGTTCGGCGGCGACCTGATGTCGCGCATCGCGTTCGCCCAGTTCGACGCGGGCAACCTCCGCAAGCTGCAGAGCCGCATCATCGGGCTGCTCAACCAGCACATCGAGCAGATCACCCGCGAGTCCGGCGTGCTCGCCAAGTGGATCTACAAGGTGGTGGTGGTCGGCAACACCTGCATGCACCATCTCTTGCTCGGCATCGATCCCTCGTACGTGGGCCTGGCCCCGTACGCGCCGGTGCTGCGCCAGCCGCTGGTGCTGCCCGCGCGCGAGCTCTTCCTGAAGCTGCCGCCGGAGGCGCGGGTGTGCCTGCTGCCCCTGGTCGCGGGCTTCGTGGGCGCCGACGCGGTGGCGGTGGCGCTGGCCACCCGCCTCGACGAGTCGCCCGCCCTGCGGATCGCGGTGGACATCGGGACCAACGGCGAGGTGCTGCTGGGCTCGCGCGAGCGGCTGTGGGCCTGCTCGGCCCCCGCCGGCCCCGCGCTGGAGGGCGCGCAGATCCGCCACGGCATGCGCGCGGCGATCGGCGCGATCGACCGCGTGGAGGTCGCGGGCGGCGACCTGCGCCTGCACACCATCGGCGACGCCCCCGCGCAGGGGATCTGCGGCTCCGGCCTCGTGGACGCGGTGGCCGCGCTGCTGGACCTGGGCGTGCTCGACTGGACCGGGCTCATCGACGTGGACGCGCGCGACCGCCTGCCCGCGCCCATCCGCTCGCGCGTCTTGATGCGCGGCGAGGAGCGGCTCGTGGTGCTCGCGCGGGCGGGAGAGCACGGCGCGGAGCGCGAGATCACCCTGACCCAGGACGACGTGCGCCAGGTGCAGCTCTGCAAGGGTGCCATCGCCTCCGGGGTCGCCATGCTCCAGCATGTCGCCGCGGTTCCCACCGAGCATATCGACGAGCTGATGCTGGCCGGCGGCTTCGGCAACTACCTCTCGGTGCGGAGCGCACTCCGCATCGGGCTGATCCCGCCCGGCCTGCCCGAGAGCCGCATCCGCTACGTGGGCAACGCGGCGGCCCTCGGGGCCCAGCTCGCGCTGGTCTCGGAGGCGGAGCGCGCGCACGCGGAGGCGATCGCCCGGCGCATCGAGCACGTCTCGCTCGCCGCCCATCCGGACTTCGAGACCATCTTCGTCGACTGCATGAACTTCCCCCGCGTTCCCCCGCTCCCTTCGGGGCCGCGCGCGGGCTGAGGGCGGCGGCGTGGCCACGGGACACATCCCCGCCTCGGTGGTCGGCACCACCGTGGGCCCGCGCGAGCACGAGATCGACGCGCGCTGGCTCATGGCCTACGCGGCCGCCCTGGGCGAGGAGGCGCCGGAGTACTTCGACACCAC
>DASZJM010000206.1:0-7594 GCA_035948165.1 Candidatus Methylomirabilota bacterium | reverse complement strand
GCGATGTCGACCTCGCCGCGCTTGAGCGCGGCCAGCCGGGTGGACTCATCCGGGATGACCCGCAGCACCAGGCGCTTCACCGTCGGCGGCTTGCGCCAGTACTGGTCGAAGGCCTCCAGCACCAGCTCGACCCCCGGCGTGAACGAGACGAACTTGTAGGGGCCCGCGCCCACCGGGGCCTTCTTGAAGCCCTCGTCGCCGACCTTCTCCACGTACTTGCGGGGCACGATCCAGCCCGCGCCGGTAGCGTTGGTGTAGAAGGTGAGGAAGTCGGGCCACGGCTGCTTGAGGCGAATGCGCACGTGGGTCGGATCGGGAGTCTCCACCGCGGCCACCCGCTCCTTCAGGAGCTTGCTCGCGGTGCCGCGGTAGCGCTCCAGCGAGAACTTCACGTCGTCGGCGGTGACCGGGTCGCCGTTGTGGAAGAGGGCGTTCTTCCGCAGGACGAACTCGTAGGTCAGCCCGTCCTTCGAGACCGACCACGACTCGGCGAGCGCGGCGGCCCGCGGCTGGCCGGGCATGGGCTTCACGAGCGCGTCGTGGAGCGCGTAGAGGACCATGTAGGGCGTGATCATCCCCGGGGTCTCCGCCGGGTCGAACCAGGTGGGGGCGAGCGAGATGTGCACCGCCCACGTGATCTGCCCCTCCGGGCCCGCCGCGCGGGGCGCCCCGGGAGCCAGCAGGACGAGGAGGACGACGAGGACGACGAGCAGGGTCGGAGCGAAGGCGCGCTGAGCCATGGGAGCTGGCCTCCTTCGGGATCGGGCCGGATCCGGACCGGGAACGGTGGCCCGATTATCCGCGGGCGGCGGGTGCTGTCAACCCGACTGGTCGAGACCGGGCTTGGCGCCGTTGCCGACCGATAGCGGCGCGATGCTGCGGTGATACAGCGCGGCGAGCTGCCCGCGGCCGCGCAGCATCAGCTTCTGGAAGATGTGGGTCAGGTGCGCCTTGACCGTCGCCTCGGTGATGTCGAGGCGGTGGGCCACCTCCTGGTTGCTGAGCCCGCCCGCGATGAGCTGGGAGATGTCCTGCTCGCGGCGGCTCAGGCGGCTGCGGAGCGCGGCCTCGAGCGGGACCGTGCCGGCGGAGCGGGCGGCCAGCTCCTCGACCATGAGGGTCAGGACCCGGTGGCTCGCCCACACCTGGCCCTGGTGGACGACACGGACCGCCTTGATCAAGGTCTCGACGGTGGCACTCTTGCCCAGGATCCCCCGCGCGCCGCACTTGAGCGCCTGCACCGCCCACGCGTCGTCCGCGTCGGCGCCGGCCAGGATCACCCACGGCCGCCCCCCGTTCTGGCGGAGCCCCCCGCAAGCGGTCAGCGCGCCCACCACGTGGGCATCGACGAGCAGGATGTGCGGCGCGCCGGCCCGCACGAGCTCGCGCACCGGCAGCGTGCTCGCCTCGCCCACCAGCGACACCGCCGGATACGCGTTGAGGATGCTGCGCAGGCCCGATCGGAACAGCGCGCTGTCGCTGACGAGCGCGACGCGGATCAGCGCGGACGCACTCGTGGGCGACATGGTCTTGGCAGACGAGGGGCCGGCGGTCTTCGGGAGCGATCGTACTCCGTCGCGGCGGACCAAGCGCTGCCCCCAATGATCAGAGCGGGTGGTGGAGGACTTTCGTGGAGGACGTTCGATGATGCGCGCGAAGTTGTCAAGCGTGAAGTGCTCGCGAACGCGCTCGATGAATCGCACCGGGAAACAAGCACCCGCGTCGGCCGCCGAGTCGCGCAACAAGTGCAGCGGGTGATTCGCGTGCGACGGAATGCACGGAGGTCGTGAGGATTTCCGTTCCCACTGTGGGAACTCCCCCCGCGCGCGCGCGGGGAACATTGGCCCCCGACTTCGACCGCGCGCGGGTCGTACATCGGAAGTCGTAGTGACCGCGGGGGGGAGTCGCATCTCGGTGACCTTCGTCTAATTGACGGCTCTCGCACCCGGCGTGAGCATTCCCCACGATGATCCGTCGCTCCCCCGGAGGCCGATCGATGCGGACCCATTATGTCGTGACGAGCGTGATGGCCATCGCCCTGACCGCGTGCAGCAGCGCCCGGTCGTCCGGCGTGCCGGACGAGGGAGCGCTGCTCCGGGAGAACGGATTGCCCGCCGCAGTGGCCGCGCGCGCGGAGCGCGCGCCGGAGCCTGGTCGCGCGCCCAGGGAGGCCGGCCCCGCGAGCGCGGCGGCGCTCAACTCCCGCCTGATGGAGCAGGCCGCGCGGTCGAGCGAGGAGACCGACCTGCCGGTGGGGACCGGGGATCTGCTGGAGATCTCCGTCTTCGAGGTGGAGGAGCTGTCGAAGATCCGGCTGCGGGTGCCGGGGCGCGGCGTCATCGCGCTTCCCCTCATCGGGCAGATCCAGGCCACCGGCCGCACCACCGCCGAGCTGGAGGACGAGATCCGCGCCCGTCTCCAGGGCAAGTTCATGCACGATCCGCAGGTATCCGTCTTCCTCCAGGAGCACAACAGCCAGCGGATCTCGGTCATCGGGGCGGTCCGGAAGGGCGGCGTGTTCAATCTCACCCGGCCGCTGCGCCTGGCCGACGCCCTCGCCCTCGCGGAGGGCTTGACCGAGGAGGCGGACCGGCAGGTGTACGTGATTCGGCGCGCGCCGCTGGCGGTGGTCACCGCGGCGGCGAACGGGGCGGCTCCGCCGAGCGGCTCGGGCACGGGGGGCGACGGCACCGCGGAGGTGATGGCGCCGATCGACCTCTCCGAGCTCGCGGACGGGCGCGAGGACCTGAACGTCCAGCTCCGGTCCGGCGACGTGGTGCAGGTGCCGCGGGCCGGATCGGTCTACGTCGGGGGCTCGGTCGAGCGGCCCGGATCGTTCCTGCTGCGAGGGAAGACCACCGCCCAGCAGGCGATCTTCGCCGCGGGCGGAGTCAAGGACGTGGCGGACTGGAGCGACGTGCGCCTCTATCGAAAGGCGCCGTCCGGGAAGGTCGAGGTCACCGTCTACGACCTCGACGCCTTCGAGAAGGGCGCGCCCGCGCCCGAGCTGCAGCGCAACGACGTGGTGGTGGTCGGCAAGCACGCCGGCAAGGCCTTCTTCTACGGGTTCCTCGACTTCTTCAAGGGCGCCCTCGGCGTCGCGAAGGGAATATGAGCGATACATTCGGTCGCGCGCTCACGAACGGACGGGATCTCCCGGCGCCGCTCCCACCGATCCGGCTCGAGGCCGAGTACCGGCGGGACAGCGAGGCGCACTTCTGGGACTACTGGACGGTGCTCATCCGTCACCGGCGCACGGTGGCGATGGTGTTCGTGGCCGCCGTCCTCACCGCCTTCGTCTGGAGCGTGACCGCCCGGCCGGTGTTCACGGGCACCGCGATGCTCCGCATCGACAAGGAGGAGCCCCGCGTCTTGAAATTCGAGCAGTCTGCGCGGGACGAGGGCGAGTCCGCCCAGACCCAGCTGCAGACCTATCACCGCCTCCTGCAGAGCCGCGCGCTCGCCAACCGGGTCGTCGGGGTCCTGGGCCTCGAGCGGAGTCCCGAGTTCGCCTCGGTCGGTCACCGGCCCGGGCAGCTGACCGACGCGTTTCTCGAGCGGCTGCAGGTCGAGCCGGTCCGCAACACGCGGCTGGTCAAGGTCTCGTTCCAGAGCCGCAACCCCGAGCTGGCCGCGCAGGTCGCCAACACCGTGGCCGACGGGGTCATCGCCCAGCAGCTCGACGAGAAGAAGGCGGCGGGCCGGTACGCCACCGAGTTCCTGGCCGAGCAGGTGAACGAAGCGCGGCGAACGCTGCAGGCGAACGAGACGCAGCTGAGCCAGTTCCTGGCCGAGCAGAACATCCTGTTCGTCGGTGGGGACCGGATCGGCGAGCGCGTGGGCGAGCGACAGGCCCTCGTGACCCAGGAGCTGGGCACCCTGTCCGATTCGCTCCTGAAGGCGAAGGCGGAGCGGGTCGCCAAGGAGAGCATGCTCGCGCAGGCGATGCGTCCGAACGCGGAGGCGCTGCCCGCGGTCCTGCAGAATCCGCTGGTCGGCCACCTCAAGGAGGAGGCGACCAAGCTCGAGGCGAGATACCGGGAGCTCGGCCAGACCTTCAAGCCCGAGTATCCGCGGATGCAGCGGCTGGCCGAGAACATCGCGGAGGTCCGCCAGCAGCTCCGCGCCGAGGTCCAGCGATTCGTCGAGTCGGTCCGCCGGGAGTACCTGGCCGCGCTCCAGAACGAGACCGAGATCCAGAAGCTCCTGGACGAGCAGCGCGGGCAGGCCCGGAAGCTCGACGGCCAGATGGCGCGGTACAACCTCCTGCGCCGAGAGGTGGACACGAGCCGGGATCTCTACGCGGCGCTGTCCACCCGGCTGAAGGAGACCCAGGTCTCCGCCTCGCTCCTCCTCTCGAACATCGCGGTGGTGGACCGGGCCGACGTCCCGGTGAAGCGCTCCGGCCCGCGCACCGGGCTCAACCTGGCCGTCGGGTGCCTGGTGGGTCTGGTCGGCGGCGTGATCCTGGCGTTCGTCTTCGAGTACCTGGATACCAGCATCCGCGATCCCCGTGAGATCGAGACCGTCCTCCGCGTGCCTACCCTCGGGCTGGTGCCGACGCGCTCCGCGCTCCCGGCCCACTTTGCCGGCGGGCCGCTCGGATCGGGGGCGGCGCCCGCCGGCGCCCAGGGCGCCTTCGCGCTGGTCTCGCACCACGCCACCAGCTCGATTCTCGCGGAGGCCTTCCGGAACTTGCGAACGAGCGTGGTGTACGCCATCCCGGATCGCCCGCCCAAGACCATGCTGGTGACTTCGCTGCAGCAGCAGGACGGCAAGACCTCGGTCTCGACGAACTGCGCGATCACCCTGGCCCAGCTCGGGCTGGGCGACGTGCTCCTGGTGGACGCGGACATGCGACATCCCGATCTCCACGGGATCTTCGGGGTCCCCCAGACGCCCGGCCTGTCCGACCTGCTCGTGGGGGGCGTGGAGGTGCAGGCGGCGATCCGGCCGACGCGGGTCCCCGGGCTCTTCGTGATCCCGGCGGGCCCCATACCGACCAATCCGACCGAGCTCCTGTTCTCGCCGCGATTCACCCAGGCCCTGGCCGCGCTCGGGGAGCGGTTCGCGCACATCGTGATCGACACCCCGCCGATGCTGGGGGTCAGCGACACCCTGGTGCTCGCGCCGCGGGTGGAAGGCGTCATCCTGGTCGTGCGCCACGGACACACCGGTCGCGACGCCGCCCAGCGCGCGGTGCAGATGCTCGGATCGGTCCGCGCGCGAGTGCTGGGAGTCGTCCTCAACCACGCGGACGCGCGCACCACCACCGCGGGCTATCAGTACTACCATCACGAGCCCGTGGCGGCGTCGGCGTGGCCGGACTGGTCGACGCGAGGTCGGGCCGCATCGCGAGGGTCGGGCGAGAACCTCGACAAGGATCTCGGCGTCCTTTGAGACGGCCGGTCGTCACGTCCCGCCGGGCCTCGGTGCTCCTCGCGGATGCGCTGCTGGCCGTCGCCGCGAACTACCTCGCCTTCTGGCTCCGGTTCGACGGGACGATCCCGGCCGCCTACTGGATGCTCTGGCTGCAGACGGTGCCCTGCCTCGTGCTGATCCGCGGGGTCACCTTCACCTCGTTCCACCTCTACGACTCGGTCTGGCAATACGTCGGACTGCGAGACCTGCGGGCCATCGCCATCAGCGTGTCGGTGAGCAGCGTCGTGTTCTGTCTCCTGATCCGCGGCGTGCTCGAGCTGCGCGCCTATCCCCGCTCGGTGTTCGTCACCGACCTGGTGCTCATGGTGTTCCTCATGGGGGCGGTGCGGGTGAGCTGGCGCCTGGGGCGGGAGTACCGAGCGAACGCGCGGACGAAGTCGGTCTTGATCTTCGGGGCGGGCGACGCGGGGGAGGCGATGGTCCGCGAGATCCTGAACGGCGGTGAGCACGGCTATCGCCCGGTCGGATTCGTCGACGACGATCCGACCAAGGTCGGTCAGCGCATTCACGGGGTCCCGGTGCTGGGGACCCGGGCCGACCTGCCGCGGATCATCGCGGAGACGAATCCGAGCGAGGTGCTGGTCGCCATCGCCCGCGCCACCCCGCAGATGCTCCGGCAGGTGGTGAAGGCGCTCGAGTCGCACAAGCTGCCCATCAAGGCGGTGCCGCACCTGCGCGACATGCTCGACGGACGCGCGCGGCTGCACGAGGTCCGTGATCTCGCGGCGGCGGACCTGCTGGGGCGCGCGCCGCTCGGGCTCGACGTGGAGACCGCGAAGCATCTGGTGGAGGGAAAGCGGGTGCTGGTGACCGGCGCGGGCGGGACAATCGGCTCCGAGCTGAGCCGGCAGATCGCCGCGCTCGGTCCGAAGAGCCTCGTGCTGTTCGAGCGCTACGAGAACGCGCTCTGGGCGGTGGAGCGCTCGGTCGCCGGACTCACGCCGGGCGGGACAGTGTACTCGGTCATCGCGGACGTCACCGACGAGCAGCGCGTCGACGAGGTGCTGGCCGAGTATCGTCCGCAGCTGATCCTGCACGCGGCCGCGCACAAGCACGTGCCCCTGATGGAGCTCAATCCCTGCGAGGCGATCAAGAACAACGTCAAGGGCACCCGGATCGTGGGAGAGGCCGCGGTCCGCCACCGGGTGGAGCAGTTCGTCCTGATCTCGAGCGACAAGGCGGTCAACCCCTCGAGCGTCATGGGGGCCACCAAGCGGGTGGCGGAGCTGCTCGCGATGGCCCTGTCCGGGCGAGGCCCCACCGGGTTCGTGGTGGTGCGCTTCGGCAACGTGATGGGAAGCAACGGCAGCGTGATCCCGCTCTTCCTCGAGCAGATTCGTGCCGGCGGGCCGGTCACGGTCACGCATCCCGACATGCGCCGCTACTTCATGTCGATCCCGGAGGCGGTGCAGCTCGTGCTCCAGGCCGCCGCCCTCGGCGAGAACGGAGCGCTCTACGTGCTCGACATGGGCGAGGAGATCAGGGTGGTGGACATGGCCCGGAACCTCATCCGGCTCTCCGGCTTCATCCCGGACCGGGAGATTCCGATCGTGTTCACCGGGGTGAGGCCCGGCGAGAAGCTCTCGGAGGAGCTGGTGGCGTCCGACGAGACCATCGAGCTGTCGCGACTGGAAGGGGTCCGGCGGGTCCGATCGGCCCGGGAGCTGTCGCCCGCCGATCTCGGGCGCGACGTGGCCGACCTCGAGCGCTTCGCCCAGAAGGGCGCGACCGGCGCGGTCATGCAGCAGCTCGGGGCGATGGTGGCGATGTTCCGACCGGTCCCGCCCGCGAAGCCGGACGTCACGAACGGACGACCGGTCCCGCCCGCCGCGGTGATCGGCGGGGCGTGAGGCGCCGCGTGATGGGCGACGTGCGAACCGCGGTGCGTCGGCCCGGATGGTGGCCGGGCTGGCCCAAGCGTGCGTTCGACCTCGTGGCGGCGTCGGTCGGGTTGGTGCTACTCGCGCCGCTCCTGGGCGTGACCGCCCTGGCGATCCGACTGGCCCTCGGAGGGCCGGTGATCTTCGCACACCGACGGCCCGGCCGGCATGGGCGGCCGTTCACTCTCTACAAGTTTCGCACCATGAGCGGCGCGCGCGGTGCCGACGGCGGGCTCCTGCCGGATCGGGAGCGGCTCACCCGTCTGGGACGG
>DASZJM010000205.1:0-3702 GCA_035948165.1 Candidatus Methylomirabilota bacterium | reverse complement strand
ATGAACCTGGTCGTCGACGCGTTCTACGCCTTCCTCGACCCCCGGATCCGCTACTAGCCTTCCCGGCGCGCGACCGTCCTGTACACGCTCTGGCAGTTCGTCAGGAACAAGCCCCTCGGCGCCCTCGGCGGCTTCATCGTCGTGCTGCTGCTCACGATGGCGGTGTTCGCGCCGTGGATCGCCCCCTACAAGTACGACGAGACCATCCCGGGCGGCCGCATGAAGGCGCCGGGCGCCCAGTTCTGGATGGGCACCGACAACCTCGGGCGCGACGTGTACAGCCGCGTGGTCTACGGGGCGAGCGTGTCGGTCACGGTGGGCTTCGGGGCGGTGCTGCTCGCCAACGTGCTCGCCACCCTCATCGGCGTCACGAGCGGCTACTTCGGCGGTGCTTACGACATCTGCGTGCAGCGGGTGGTCGACGCGTGGCAGTCCTTCCCGTTCCTGGTGGTCATCCTCTCGATGATGGCGGTCCTGGGTCCGGGCTTGCTCAACCTCGTCCTCGCCCTGGGCGTGCTGGGCGCGGCGGCGGGCTCGCGGGTGATCCGCGGCGCGACCATCAGCACGATGCAGAACACCTATGTGGAGGCGGCCCGCGCGCTGGGGGCCGGGCACCTGCGCATCATGCTCCGCTACCTCCTGCCCAACGTGGCCGCCACCATCATCATCCTGGCCACCATCGGCCTCGGCGCCGCCATCCTCGCAGAGTCCGCGCTGTCGTTCCTCGGCTTCGGGGTGCCGCCGCCGTATCCGTCGTGGGGCGCGATGCTTTCGGGCTCCGGCCGGTCGTTCATGTACCGCGCGCCGTGGATGGCCATCTGGCCGGGCGCGGCGATCTCCCTCGCCGTCTTCGGCTTCAACATGCTGGGCGACGCGCTCCGCGACGTGCTGGATCCGCGCCTGCGCGGCGGGGGCGGCCGCCCGATCAGCTAGACCGTCCCGGAGCCGGCCCCGCGACCCGACCGGGCCCGCGACCCGACCGGGAAAGTCCGACGCGGTAACTTCGAGCGGTCGGCCCCGTCTCCGGTCGGGCCCGTTCGGGTGTCGGCGGGCTCTAGCTCGCCTTCTTCATCGGCTCGCCGCAGCACGTACCCGGTGTGGACGACGTGTGGCCACACTTGCTGCACTTGTACTGGTCCGCCATGGGTGCTCACCTCCCCTCGATGAATTCCTCTCGAGGGAAGGGAGCAAAACGTGTGCCGCGAAATGAAACGGGGCAGCGGCGGTCGCCGCTGCCCCGGGGAACAACCCCTCACCCTGCCCTCTCCCCAGAGGGGAGAGGGAGAGGAGAGCTAGACGAACTTGGCGTAGATGGCCTTGATCTTCTCCTCGCCCCACTTGACGGTCTGCTCGAGATCCATCTTGTCGGTGCAGAACTGGGCGAGCGCGTCCACCATCACGAACTGCTGGTAGACCTCGTCCGCGGCCGGGGTGAGCGGACCCGGGTAGCCGGTGGTGAAGTGGTACTCCGCGTCCTGCTCGAGCGGCTTCAGCTTCGGGTCCTCGCTGATGATCGGGAACGGCGGCTTCGCGTAGTTCTTGAGGAACGGCATGTTGTAGCCGGTGCTGGCCTTCGCCGCGTCGCGGTAGTTGTCGGCCAGCGCCTCGAGGAACGCCTTGGCCCCGTCCGCGTTCTTGGTGAACTTGGTGATGCCGTAGGCGCGGCAGTTGGCGAAGGACCGCCGCGTCACCGGCCCCTTGGGCGAGAGCGACACGTAGATCTTGTCGGCCAGCTCCTTGTTCGAGCCCTCGATCGTCCGGTACGCGCTGATCGGGTTGTGGATCCAGGAGCCGCGCCCGGAGGCGAGCAGCCGGTTGTTGGAGGCGTCGTCCCAGGCGAGCACCTCGGGGGTCATGCAGTCCTTGTAGAGCGCCTTGTTGAACTTCAGCGCCTCGCGGACCTCCTTCGAGTTGTAGGTGATGGTCTTGCCGTCCTTGGCCACCTCGGAGCCGCCGTAGCACCACATGATCGCCCGCCAGGAGGCGCGGGAGTCGTCGTGGTGGGCGAGGCCGATGCCGATCGGGAAGCCCTTGGCCTTGAGCTTCGCGCCGCCCTTGTGCAGGTCCTCCCAGGAGTCCGGGCCGTTGGGATAGCCGACCTCGGTCCAGAGGTCCTTGCGGTAGAGCCCGGGGAAGTCGATGAAGAAGTCGGGGATCGAGTGATAGTGCCCGTCCGCGCTCACCTTGGAGTAGTTGTCGGCGAGCGGGGTAAAGCCGCCGTGCTTCTTGGCGATCCGGTCCGCCGTGTCCTGCACGTCCATCAGGGCCTGCGCCCACTTCTCGGTGCCGGTCCCGACGAGCTGCACGATGTCGTGACCGGACTGGGTGGCGACCTCGGCCGCGATCTTGGCCGGGATCTGCAGGTGCGGGATGTGGTCGATGGTGACCTTCACGCCGCTCTTGGTGGACCACTGCTCGGCGAAGGCGTCGAACCACTTGTCGTAGGCGGGCACGAAGTGGGTCCAGGCGAGCACCCGGACCTCCTTGGTCTGCGCCCACCCCGGGCGGATCCACACGTGGGGGAACGCGGAGGCGGCGGTGACGCCCGCCGCGGTGCCGAGGAACTGCCGTCGCGAGACCTTGCTCATGCGGATGAACCCTCCTTGGGCGTGAGTTGACGGATCACTTCAGAGCACCTGCGGTGAGACCGTGTATGAAGTGGTCGAGGCTGAAGGCGTACACGATGGCCACCGGGACCGCACCGATGAGCGCGCCCGACATGAGCGAGCCCCAGTAGTAGACGTCGCCGCGGACGAGATCGCTGGTGACCCCGTAGGAGATGGTCTTGTTGGCCGAGGCGGAGATGAAGGTCAGCGCGTAGATGAACTCCTGGTACGTCAGGGTGAACGCGAAGATCCCCGCGGTGATGATGCCCGGCACGATGACCGGGAGGATGATCATGCGAAAGGCCTGGAAGCGCGAGCACCCGTCGATCTGGGCGCTCTCCTCGATCTCCTTCGGGACCGTCCGCACGAAGCCCATCAGAAGCCACGTGCAGAACGGCAGGGTGAAGGACGGGTAGACGATGACGAGCGCCCACACCGAGTCGATGAAGCCGAGACCGCGCACCACCTGGGAGAGCGGGATGAACAGCAGCGTCGACGGGATCAGGTAGGAGAGGAACATCGCGGTGGAGAGCGGCTGCGCCCCCGGGAAACGCATACGGGCCAGCGCGTAGGCCGCGGGCAGCGCGAGGAGCAGGGTGATGACGACCACCAGCACCCCGATCATGAGGCTGTTCTGCAGCCACTTGAGGAACAGCGTCCCTTCGAGCAGGAGCCTGACGTGGTCGAGGGTGGGAGGCTCCTTGAACCAGAACGGGGCAGTCTCCAGGTTGTAGAGGTCGCGGTCGCGCTTGAAGGCGGTGATGACCATCCAGTAGAACGGGAACAGGACCACGAAGAGGTACGGCGAGAGGGGAAGGTACGGCCCGTAGTCGCGCTTGATCCGCTTCCAGAGCTGGGCGTCCATGCCCTATTCCCTCCGCAGAAACCGTAGCATGAAGATCACGATCATCGCGAGAAACGGGAAGATGAACAGGGTGATGGCCGCGCCCATGCCGAGGTCGCCCGCGTTGATGCCGATGTTGTAGGCGTAGGTCCCGAAGACGTGGGTGGTGTTGTAGGGGCCGCCCTGGGTGAGCAGCCAGACCGACGAGAAGTCGGTGAACGAGAACACCACCGAGTAGAGCAGGCCCACCAG
>DASZJM010000204.1:0-13682 GCA_035948165.1 Candidatus Methylomirabilota bacterium | reverse complement strand
GTGCGTGTACTGGCCCCCGTTCTCCCGGATGCCGGGCGGATAGCCCTTGATGTATCCGGGGTCGAGCGGGGCGTGATCGAACGGTGGGGTGAAGAGCAGGATCAGCTCCTGATCCCGCCGGACCAGGTACTCCTCCACCGCCGCCATCGCCCGCGCGGCCCGCGCCGGATCGGCCGCGCCGGAGATCACGCCCCACGACTGCGCGATGGAGTCGATGCGGCACTCCGCGTCTTTCGCCGATCCCAGCGGGGCCCCGTCGTCGAAGTAGGCGCGGCGATACCAGTCGCCGTCCCAGGCGTGGGCTTCGAGGGAGGCCTTGAGGGCGTGGACGTGGCGTCGCCAGGTCTCGGCGCGCGCGCCTTCGCCACGGGCGTCGGCGAACCGGGCGAACTCCCACAGGGTCGTGTGCAGGAACCAACCGAGCCAGACGCTCTCCCCGCGTCCTTCATGGCCGACCCGGTTCATTCCGTCGTTCCAGTCTCCGGTGCCGATCAAGGGGAGGCCGTGAGTCCCGACCGCCAGGCAGTGGTCGAGGGCGCGGGCGCAGTGCTCGAACAGGGTCGCGCGCTCGGCGGAGACCGCGGGCTGGAAGTAGGCATCGTCCTGACCGGGTGGGATCGGCGGCCCGGCGAGGTACGGGACGACCTCGTCCAGGAGCGTGGGATCCCCGGTGACCTCGAGGTAGTGGGTGACCGCGTAGGGCAGCCACACCGGGTCGTCCGAGATGTGGGTCCGCACCCCTCGGCCCGAGGGCGGATGCCACCAGTGCTGGACGTCCCCCTCGACGAACTGACGGCCCGCGGCCCGGAGCAGATGCGCGCGCGCGACGTCGCGCTTCGCGACCGCCAGCGCCATCACGTCCTGCAGCTGGTCGCGGAATCCGTAGGCGCCGCCCGCCTGGTAGAAGGCGGAGCGGGCCCACACCCGGCAGCCGAGGGTCTGGTAGAGGAGCCAGCGGTTCAGCATGAGATCCATCGAGCGATCCGGGGTCTTGACCTGGATCGCGCCCAGCGTGTCGTCCCACCGGGTGCGCACCGCCTCCAGCGTGACGTCGAGATCCTCGGCCCGATACCGCTCGATGAGCGAGCGGGCCTCGTCCGAGGAGGCGGCCTCGCCGAGGAAGAACACGACCTCCTCCCGGGCGCCCGGCGCCAGGTCGATCACGGTCTGCAGCGCCGCGCAGGGATCGAGGCCCGCGCCGACCCGTCCCGAGAGCCGGCCGCCCCGCTCCAGCAGCGCGGGATGGTCCAGCGTGCCGTTGCGGCCGAGCACCTCGGCACGATCGCCGGTCCACCCGGTCTGGCGACCGCCGAGATCGGCGAAGGCGACTCGATCGCCGAACTCCGCACTCCACGCGTTGCGGGCGAACAGCGCGCCGGTGCGGGCGTCGATCTCGGTGGCTACGAACGGCGCGGTGGTGCTGCGGAGGGCGCCCAGGACCCACTCCACGTATGCGGTCACCGATAGCCGGCGCGCGCGCCCGGAGAGGTTCTCGAGGGTCAGCCGGGAGACCTTGATCGGGTCTTCGGGCGGCACGAACTGGATCAGACGCGCGGCGATGCCGTGCGAGGTGTGCTCGAAGCCGGTGTAGCCCTGACCGTGGCGGGCCACGTAGGTGGAGGCGTCCTCGCGGATGGGCAGCAGCGTCGGCCCCCACAGCTCGCCGGTCTCCTCGTCCCGGAGGTAGATGGTCTCCCCGGCCGGATCGACGACCAGGTCGTTGGACCACGGGGTCAGCTGGTTCTCGCGGCTGTTGAGCGACCAGGTGTATCCGGCACCCGACTCGGAGACCTGGAACCCGAACGCCGGATTGGCGACGACGTTGACCCAGGGGGCGGGCGTCCATTGCCCCTCGCCGAGGACGGTGACGTACTCCCGCCCGTCGTCGCGGAAGCCTCCGAGGCCGTTGAAGAACTCGGATTCCTGGCGTGGAGAGGGAGCGCTCCCGGTCGACTCCGTGCGGCGCGCGCGCCGTCGGGGCGCGGCCGGCTCCGGGGGCGGCTCGGCTCGCGCGAGCTGCTCGGCGAGCGTGCCGTGCCGGCTCAGCAGGACCGCGCGCGCCGCCATCTGCAGCGCGGCGTGGTCGCTCGGCGAGAGCAGGTCCTTCCGGAGGATGAAGACGTTGCCCCGCGCGTCCGCGCGCTCGTCGCGTCGCGCCGACTGGCTCGTGCGCAGCAGCGCCTCCAGCGAGGCCTGGAGCTCCTGCGTGTACGAGTGGGCCTTCTCGTTCACGATGACCAGATCGACCGCGAGGCCCTTCACGCGCCAGTACTCGTGCGCGCGCAGGAGCTGGCGGACGATCGCCCGGTCCTCGGGCTCGTCGATCCGCACCAGCACGATCGGGAGATCGCCGGAGATCTGCTGGGCCCACAGGGCCGACGGCCCCGCGCTGGTCCGGCTCAGCACGTCGGCCGACGGCCGCAGGGCCGGATCGGAGTAGAGGATCCGGCTGGCCAGGTTCTGGAAGAGATGGGCCTCCTCCGCGTCGATGCCCAGGTGGTGGCACTGGACCTGCGCCTGGGTCCAGGCCAGGGTGACGGTGCGATCGAACGTCGCCGGATCCCGATACTTGTCGGCGAGCGCGACCGCCGCGTCGCGCGACGGGGCCACGAGGGTGGAGAAGATGAGGCGGACGCTCTCGCCGGCGGCGAGCCGGATCCGGCGCCGCAGGCTGAAGATCGGATCGAGCACCGAGCCCGCGGTGTTGGAGAGCGGTCGCCCGTCGATGACCGACATCGGCGTGCGAATCGTCCGGCCCCGCCCGAGGAAGCGCCCCCGGTCGGTCTCGTACTGGGCGCCGCCGCCGGCCTGTCCTTCGACGGCCACGGTGTGGGCCGCCCATACGGTGGGCTCGCCCGCCGCCCGGGGCCGGCGGGTGGCGAGCAGGGCCCCGAGATCCGCGAGGGATTCGGTCTGTACGGAGAGGTTCGAGAAGGCGGGGTGGGCGGCGTCCGCCGCCGGGGGCGCCAGCACCAGCTCCGCGTACGACGTCACCTCGAGCTCGCGCGGCTGGGCGCCGAGGTTCGTGATCGAGACGCGACGGATCTCGGCGTCGTCTTCGGGCGAGACGAGCACCTCGAGCACGGTGGTGATGGTGCCGTCGCGCCGATGGAACTCGGCCCGGTCCTCGGAGAAGGTCACCCGGTAGGTGTCGGGCTCGGCGCCGGTGGGCTGGTACCCGGCCGACCACACCGCGCCGCTGTGGACGTCGCGCAGGAAGACGTAGCTCCCCCAGTTGTCTCGCGTGACGTCCTCGCGCCAGCGGGTGACCCCGAGGCCCCCGCAGCGGCTGTAGCCCGAGCCCGCGGTGGTCAGCATCACCGCGTACCGTCCGTTCGACAGGAGGTGGGTCCGCGGAGTGGGGCCGTGCGGAGTCGTGAACTGCCGGAAGGCCGGCTCGACGAACTCGCGGGCGTGCGCCGCCGCGTGCACCTCCTCGACGCGAGGTCGCGCGACCGCCACGTCCCGGGGCGCCCGCTCCTGCAGGAGCAGATCGGTCGCCTGGACGATCGGCTCCGCGTGGAACCGCGCCCGCATCACGCCCTCGTGGAGGACGTTCGCGAGGGCGACCAGGGTCATCCCCTGGTGATGGGCCATGTAGGCCTGCACGATGGCCACGAGGGCACCGTCGGGGAGTCGGGATCTCGTGTAGTCGAGCGCCTCGTAGAAGCCGAAGCGGCCCCGGGCTCCGGCCGCGGTGAGAGCGGAGAAGTTCCGGGCGGCGGCCACCGGGTCGATCATCGCGGCGAGGGCGGTCGCGTAGGGGGCGACGACCATGTTTTCCCCGAGACCCCGCTCGAGGCCGAGGCCGGGGACCCCGAAGTTCGAGTACTGGTAGGTGAGGTCCAGGTCTCGCACGTTGTAGGCCGACTCGGAGATGCCCCACGGGACCTTGTTCTCCGCTCCGTAGGTCATCTGCCGGCGGACGACGAGACGGTACGTCTCTTCGAGGAGGCTGCCGGACGGGGAGTGCATGACGAGCGCGGGCATCAGGTACTCGAACATCGAGCCGGACCACGACACGAGCGCCGAGCCGACTCCGACCGGGGTCATCGGCCGGCCGAGGTGGAACCAGTGCGCCACCGGCACGTCGCCCTTGGCGATCGCCATGAAGCTGCCGAGTCGAGCTTCGGAGGCGAGCAGGTCGTAGGCGCTCCCATCGAGGGTGCCGTCCGCGACGCGGTAGCCGATCGAGAAGATCTTGCGGGCGGGATCGAAGAGGAAGCCGAACTGCATCGCGTCGGCCAGCTCCCGGGTGGCCCGGCCGATCGCCAGGAGGCGGCCGACGAGGGCATCGGCCGCCCCGGCGGAGCGCTCGAGGCTCTCGATGGTCTCGTCGAGGCGCCGGATCGCGTCGTCATCCGGCGGGCCGGCGCGGGTGATCGCCTCGCGAAGGGGTCCGAGCTCGGCGATGGCGGCGCGGCAGCGATCGGCGAGGGTGATCGGGGTGGGCGACGAGGCCCGGAGGGCGCGCAGCGTCGTCGGATCGTCGGCGGAGGCCTCGAGAGCGGCCCACGGCAGGAGGGTTTTCAGATCTCGCTCATGGCCGGCGATGGTGGCGCGGGCGGCCAGGGCCCAGACCTGGACGTCGGAGTCGACCGGATCTCCGCGCTCCGCGGTCAGCGCGCGCGACATGTCCACCAGGGTGTCGGCCTGGAGCGCCAGCTGACGGACGCGAGCGGCCCACTCGGCCGGGTCGCCCGGCGGTTCGTGGAGCGCGGTGACCAGCGCCGCGCAGGTCTCCGCGAGGTCGCGCCGGGGGACGGTCTGGGTGCGCCGGTCGTCGGCGAGCGCGCTGGTAGCGTCCTCGACCAGGAGCACCGCGTCCCGGAGGCCGCCGAAGCGGACGGGATCGAGCACCGGTCCGTACGCCGCGGCCCGGCAGGCGTTACCGAGGGTCAGCAGGTGGGCGGCGAGGTTGCCGCTGTCGACGGTGGACACGTAGCGGGGCTCGAGCGGCCGGAGCCCGCCGGTGTCGTACCAGTTGTAGAAGTGGCCGCGGAAGCGCTCCAGGCGACGCAGGGTGGCCAGCGTGGCCTCGAGGCGATCGAGGGTCTCGAGGAGGCCGAGCCAGCCGAAGTCGCGCGCGGCGAGGACCGAGAGCAGGTAGAGGCCGATGTTGGTGGGCGACGTGCGATGGGCGACGGTCGGCTTGGGATCCTCCTGGAAATTGTCGGGCGGGAGGAAGGCATCGTCCGGCCCGACGAAGGTTTCGAAGAAGCGCCAGGTGCGACGGGCGGTCGAGCGGAGGATCTGCCGATCCGAGGCAGAGAGCGTCTCCGTCGTCGACGGGCGCGGCGGGCGACTCACCCACCGGGCGACCAGGGGAGAGAGCACCCACGCGAGGACGAACGGTGCCGCGATCACGGCGTGCTCCGGGCGCAGCACGCCGACGAGGGCGCCGCTCGCGATCGCGAGGATGAGGGGAGCGCGCATGCGCCGATAGACTCCGGTGGACGAGCGGGACAACGCGGTCTTGGCCTGAGCCGCGGTCGTCCACTCGAGGAGACGTCGGCGGGTGAGGTAGAGGCGCACGAGCGTCCGCGCGATCGCGTCGGCCATGATCCATGCCTGGTGGGCGAGGAAGGTGATGCCGAGGGCGATCTGCGACGCGGCGAGGGCGAAGCTCCGGGCCACCGACCGGACGTGGGTGCGCTTCGAGATCCCCGCCCGCCCGGGGATCACCTCGGAGAGCGCGGGCAGGAGCGGGGGAAGCGCGAGCGTGGCCAGCACGAACGCGGTCCACACCAGAGCCGGCCCACCCGGCAGCGTCCACGCCACGACCAGGGTCAGCCACGCGGTGGGGGGTGAGAGGGTCCGGCGCAGGTTGTCGATGATCTTCCACGCGCCGATCAGCGGGAGGCTGGCTCGCCCCTCGCCCCCGACGACGTCTCCCGCGATGATCCAGGGCAGGAGCTGCCAGTCGCCCCGAGCCCAGCGGTACTGACGGCCGGCCGCGACCTCGTAGTCGGTCGGGAACTCCTCGAAGAGCTCGATGTCGGTGACGAGCCCGGCCCGGGCGAAGATGCCTTCGAAGAGGTCGTGGCTCAGGAGCGAGTTCTCCGGGACCCGGCCTTCCAGCGCCGCGGAGAAGGCGGCCACGTCGTAGATGCCCTTTCCGGTGTAGGAGCCTTCGCCGAGGAGATCCTGGTAGACGTCGGACGTGGCGGAGGCGTAGGGATCGATGCCTCCGGGGCCGGCGAAGACTCGCTGGAAGAAGGACCGGCCGCGCTCGGTGGGAATCGTGGGGCTGACGCGAGGCTGGAGGACGGCGTAGCCATCGACGACGCGGCGCGACCGCGCGTCGAAGGCCGGCCGGTTCAGCGGGTGCGCCATGGTGCCCACCAGCCGGGTCGCGGCCCCGCGAGGCAGGCGGGTGTCGGCGTCGAGGGTGATCACGTAGCGGACCCCGGCCGGCACGTCGAGCCGGCCCCCGGGAGGCGCGATGAACGTGGTGTCGCTCGTGCCCGCGAGCAGGCGGTTCAGCTCCTCGAGCTTGCCCCGCTTGCGCTCCCAGCCCATCCACGTGCCTTCCCCCGCGTTCCAGAGGCGCCGGCGATGGAGCAGAAGAAAGCGCGGCCCCGCGGCGGGCGGGGGCCCGTTGCGGGCGTTGAGCCGGGCGATACCGTCGCGAGCGGCGGCGAGGAAGCGGTCGTCTTCCGGCATCGTCTCGGCGGCCGCGTCGACCCAGTCGGAGAGCAGCGCGAAGTGGAGGTCGCCGTCCGGGTTGGCGAGGTAGTGGATCTCCAGGCGACTGACCTGTTCCTCGATCTCGGCCGCACTGATCAGCAGGGTCGGTACCACCACGAGAGTGCGCAGGTCCGGGGGAACGCCGTCTCGCAGCTCGAGGCGGGGCAGCGACATCGGCCCGAGCAGCGCCATGATCGCGCGATTGACGAGGGCCACCGCGAGGTCGGAGGCCGGGATGACCGCGCAGAGGGCCAGCAGCGCCAGCCCCGCGCGGGTCATGCCGGCGGCGTGCGCGATCAGGAGGGGAAGCACGAGCAGCGCACCGGTCACCACCGAGATGGTGACGAGGTAGCGAGGGGTGGCGCTGGTCAGGAACGCGCGCAGCAGCCGGCGTCGGATCGGGACCTGGTAGCCGATCTCCTTCTCGAGGACCGGCCGGCCGTCGGAGATGAGGTAGTAGCCCGGATCCTCGGCGCGGCCTCCTCGATGCGCGCCGGCCCGCTGTGCGGCCGCGGCCGCGCGCTTGGCGGCGGCCATCGCCAGGCGGGTGACCTCGAGCTCGGAGCGTGCCGAGGCCCGGGCGAGGTCCTCGATCGCGTGCCGGTACTGGTCGCGGGTCGCGAAGTCCATGGCCCGGAAGGTGGCGTCGGCGCGCAGCACGTCGTCGACCGGACTCACGCTCTCGACGAAGTCCGACCAGTCGAGCGTCGACATCATCCGCATGCTGGTGATCACGTTGCGGACGGTCACGTTCATGGCGGCCTGGCTCTGGTGCTCCGCCTGGACCAGCTCGTCGGGCGATCGGCCCCGCGCGGAGACCTGCTCGTCGAGCCACCGGAGCGCGGGGGTCGACTGCGGATCCTGGTCGCGGAGGCGCTGCACCAGCTCGACCGTGAAGGCGGTGGACAGCGACGCGGCTTCGAGCCCCTGGAACGCGAGCGGCCGGCCGGGTCGGCCGGCCAGGCCGATGAGCTCGTTGGCGAGGGTGTCGGCGGACTGGCGGGCGGCGCGGCTGGCCACGATGCGCTCGGCCAGCCGCCGCAGGTTCTCCACGAGCACGACGCGCAGCGCGATCGGGACCGCCCACAGCTCGCCGATGGTCAGCGGCTGGACCCGCTGGAATGCGCGGACGAACCGCTGGAGGGTCTCGGGCTCGACGCGGCTGTCGGTGTGCGCCACGAAGGCCCACGCCAGGCCGAGCACGCGGGGATAGCCGACGAGCGGACCCTCCGCGAGCTTGGGGAGCTGGCGGTAGAACCCCTGCGGCAGATCCTCCCGGACCTGCCGCCCCACCGCGTCCACCACGTGGAAGTTGTCGACGAACCATTCGGCGGCCGGAGTCGTCGCCCCCTCGTCGCGGATCACCGCGGCGATCTCCCGGTAACACTGCAGCAGCACGCGTCCGCTGTCGCGGACACGGGGCGAGAGACGGCGCCCGGTCTTTCCCCGGGGCAGGACCTGATGCCCGGCGATGGCCTCCGCGTGCTCCTCGAGGCGCTCCGGGCTGAAGAGATCGGCGCGGATGGGCTCCTGGATCCCCGAGCTGAACGGGGAGACGGATGACGAGGACCGCGGCTCGAGTCGTGGCACGGAGACCTTCAGGGTAGCAGTGCGCCGGGAGCGGGACCATGCGACTAAGGTCCACTAGCCCGAGCGCCCTACCGCCTGTGCAATACTCCGGGGGCGGCCGGGGCCCGTGCGGCGCGAGCGCCGCGTTTCTGGAGAAGCGGTCCGGCCCCGTCATGTAAAGTAGGGTGAGCAAGAAAGGAGCGGAATGGCTCAGAAACGACCGGGAATGTACCGCGGCGACCGCCGCCGCAAGGAAGACCAGCGCAAGGCCAAGCAGGACGCCAAGCGGGCCCGCAAGGCGGAGCGTCGCGAGAGCGGCACCAGCGGTCCCGAGATCGAGGCGGCCGGCGCCGGCGGCCCGGCCTCGAAGGAGTTCGTCTGGTTCTCGCCCAGCAAGGGTCGGACGCAGACCACCACCACCGCGGCGGTGCCCAGCATCGACGGGGTGGACGACTGGACGCTGGTGAGCGATCCGAGGCTCAACCCGGGCGGGTGAGGCTCACGCCCGGCTCGCCACGCCCTCGCTGCACTACGAGCGAGGCGCCGCTTCCGCCACCGTCTTCATGGCGGCGAGCCCCTTGTCGAACTGGTCGCCGATCATCCGGTCCATGTTCATCACGAGGTGGATCGCCTTGGCGATGAAGTTCTTGTCGCCGGTCATGCTCCAGGTCACCACCGTGCGATCGCCTTCCGGCTGGAACGTGAACTCCGCCACGCTCGTGCCCGCGAAGGGCTTCACGAACTCGAGGTCGACCCGGATGCGGTCGCTCGGGTGGCTCTCCGCGATCGTCATCCGTCCCTCGCCCACCTCGCGGTTGCCCACCCACGAATAGGCCGCGCCCGCACCCGCGGGTGGGCCCGCGTACGTGCGCTTCATCGCCGGGTCGATCTTCTCCCACGGCGACCACGCGCTCCAGTTGTGGAAGTCGTTCACCTGCGCGAACACCACCGGGGCCGGCGCCGCGATGGTGATCGACCGCGAGACCCCGTAGCGGGCCGGCTGGAGCGCGATCACCGCCGCGAGCCCCACGACGATCACCGCGAGCACGATCAGGATCTTGACCAGCATGGGCGTCGTCCTCCCTGCTCGATAGTCGAACGACCCGGCCCGGATCGACACTCCCTTGCGAACGGCCGCCGGACACGGCATGGTGGCGCCCGTGACGCCACTTGTCGCCTGGGCCGGCCTCGCGGCGGGGTTCGTGATCGCCCTGGCCGCCGCGCTCCGGATGGCGGGGCCGGTCGCCCTGGCCGATCACCCGTCGGGCGTCATCCGGCTGCCGGGTCCGGTTACCGCCACAGTCCTGACCCTGTTCGGCCTGGCCCTGGCCGTGTTCCTGGGCGATCTCGTGCGGCGCGCGCTCTCGAGAGAGCCGCGGGAAGGGCGATTCGCGCCGGCCGAGGAGCCGACGGCCGTCCCCACGTGGCTCCGGCGGCTGACCTTCTTCCTGTCCCTCCTCAACATCGCGGTGCTCGCGTACGTCTGGCGCCGGGCCGTGCTCGAGGGCGGGCTCCTGACCGGTCCGATCGGACTGGCGGACGGGCTCCCGCTGCCCGGGATGGAGGTCCTCATCGCGCCCGCCATCTTCAACTGGGTATTCGGGGCCCTCGCTCTGGCCGCCGGCCTCGGCGCGCTGGCGCTCGCCCTGTGGGCCGCGCTCGGCGACCGGTCGCTCCGGGACGACGGAAGCGCGACGGCGACCGCGGTGGAGCCGCTCCAGACCGCGGTGGAGGAGAGCCTGGACGACCTCCGCGCCGAGGGGGATCCACGGCGCGCCATCGTCCGCTGCTACGCGCGATTCGAGCGCGCGGCCGCCTCGTCCGGCCTCGAGCGTCGCCCGTGGCTCACCCCGGCCGAGTTCATGCGAGAGGTGCTCGCCCGCCTGCCGCTGCCGCGCGCGGCGGTGCCGACCCTCACCGGCCTGTTCGAGCGGGCCCGCTTCAGCGATCACGCGCTGGGCGCGTCGGAGCGAGACCGCGCGGTCGAGGCGCTGCGCGAGATCCGCGGCGCGCTTGCCCTCCGCGAGGGCGATGCCGACGCCGGCTAGGCGCCTCGGGCCGCGCCTCGTCGCGCGCGTGGTGCTCCTGAGCCTGCTCGCCCTCGCGGCCTTGCCCGCCTACCTCACGGTCTCGCCCCGGTGGCGCCCCGCAGCCGCGCGCCTCGCCGGCGCGCTCGTGGTGGCGATCGGCTGCGCCCGCGCGCGCGCGTGGGCGCGGGACGCGGTCGGGGCGCCGGTGACCGACGGCGTCGACGCGCCGCCGTCCTCGCCACCGGAGCGGGTGCTCGATCCCCACTTCCTCCGCCTGCGCAATGATCTGATCGCTGGCACCCGGCGGCGGCGCTACTTCGACGTGGTGCTCTGGCCGCGGCTCGCGGCGCTCGCGGGGCCGGACCTGCCGCGTCCCGAGGAGCGGCGCGGGCCGACCCGGCGCGGGCCCTCGCTCCGGGCCATCGAGGGCCTCGTCGCCCGCATAGAGGAGCGCCCGTGAAGCTCGAGACGGTGGCCGATCGCGGGCAGGACGTCCTCGCCGCGCTCGGCCAGGTGATCGTGGGCAAGGCCGACGTCCTCCGGCAGATCCTGGCCGGCATCCTCGCCAACGGGCACATCCTGATCGAGGACTACCCGGGGCTCGCCAAGACGCTCATCGCCCGGCTCGTCTCCCAGAGCCTGGACCTCGCGTTCAAGCGGATCCAGTTCACTCCCGACCTCCTGCCGAGCGACATCACCGGCAGCTTCCTCTACGACCAGCGGGAGGGGCGCTTCGAGTTCCGGCGCGGGCCCGTGTTCACCAACCTGCTCCTGGCCGACGAGATCAACCGGGCCACACCCAAGACCCAGAGCGCGCTGCTCGAGGCGATGCAGGAGGCGCAGGTCACCGTCGAGGGCGAGCGGTTCCCGCTCGAGGCCCCGTTCCTGGTCATCGCCACCCAGAACCCGATCGAGCTCGAGGGGACCTATCCGCTGCCCGAGGCCCAGCTCGACCGCTTCCTGATGCGCCTGCGCGTGGGCTACCCGGACCGCGACGACGAGATCGAGATCCTGGCCCGCCGGCGCCGGCGCCGGGAGGACGCCGCTCGCATCGATCCGGTGATCTCGCGCGCGGAGCTGGCCGCGATGCAAGCGTGCCTCGAGGACGTGCACGTGGCCGCGGTCACCGAGCGCTACATCGTGGATCTCGTGCAGGCGACCCGGTCGGATCCGCGGGTCGCGCTCGGCGCCTCGCCCCGCGGCACCCTCGCGCTGCTCAAGCTGGCCCGCGCCGCCGCCGCGCTCGCCCGGCGCGACTTCGTGCTGCCCGACGACGTGAAGGCGATGGCGGTGCCCGCCCTCGCGCACCGCCTGATCCTCAAGCCCGAGCTGTGGGCGGCCCGCATCTCGCCCACCCAAGTGGTAGAGAGCCTCCTCGAGCAGGTCCCCGCGCCGGGCCCCGACGCCCCCCGCGACTCCGGATGACCGCGCGGGTGACCCCGCTCGCCCTGTCGATCCTGGCGGTGGCCGGGTGGGCGGTCTCGCTCGCGGTCCTGCTCGCGCGGCCGGAGCTCCTGCTTGTGGCGCTGCCCGGCGTCCTCGCGCTCGCCACGCTCGGCCGCCGCCGCGCGGTCTCGCGCTACACGATCGCCCACCGCCTCTCGGCCGATCGCCTCTTCGAGGGGGAGACCCTGACCGTGACCGTCACCGTCGAGGCCGTCTCGCCGATCGCGCTCCTCGAGCTGCGCGGGCCGCTGCCGGCGGGCGGCGTGCTCCGC
Source organism: Candidatus Methylomirabilota bacterium (assembly GCA_035948165.1). GTDB lineage: Bacteria > Methylomirabilota > Methylomirabilia > Rokubacteriales > CSP1-6 > CAMLFJ01. Next base: position 1,675 of record DASZJM010000204.1, on the reverse strand, counting down.
GCGGGTCGTCCGCGCGCGCTCATGGTCCTCCGCGCCGGGGAGTCGGCGGAGTGGAGCTACGACGTGCGCTTCCCGCGGCGCGGGGTGCACGATCTGGGCGCGGTCGCGGTGCGGATCCGGGACCGGCTCGGCCTGCGCGCCTGGGAGCGGCGCCACGTGGCCCCGCTCGCGGTGCGCGTGTTCCCCCGCATCGTCCCGCTGCGCAGCGTGCCGCGGCCGGCCCGCACCCAGCCGTCGGTGGGCGACTATGTCTCCTCCGCGCTCGGCGAGGGCATCGAGCCCGGCGACGTGCGCCAGTTCGCTCCGGGCGACCGGATCAAGCAGGTCAACTGGCGCGCCTCGCTGCGGCTGGGGCAGCTCTACGTCACGGAGCGGCGTCGCGAGCGCAACGCCGACGTGGTGCTCATGCTCGATACGCTCGCCGAGGTGGGCGCGCCGCCGGAGACCACGCTCGATCTCGGGGTGCGCGCGGCCGCCTCGCTGGCCGCCGCCTACCTCGCCCGCAAGGACCGCGTCGGGCTCCTCACCTACGGTGGGGTGATCGGCTGGGTGCGGCCCGCGTCCGGCCTCGTCCAGTACGAGCGCCTCGCCGACGGGCTCTTGCGGGCCGACGTGGTCTTCACCTACGTGGCCAAGGATCTGCTGCGGGTGCCCACGCGCGTGCTCTCGCCCCAGGCCCTGGTCCTCGCGATCACGCCGCTGCTCGATCGCCGGTTCTCGCGCGCGGTGCTGGACCTGGCCGCGCGCGGCTTCGACCTCGTGGTGCTGGTGATCTCGCCGGTCGCGGTGACCCGCGCCGCGATCCGGCCGTCGCCCGCCGACGACCTGGCCGGGCGGCTCTGGGCCCTCGAGCGGCGCGGCGATCTCGCCGAGCTGCGCCGCCACGGCCTGCCCGTCCTGGAGTGGCGGCCGCCGGAGCCGCTCGAGGCGGCGCTGGTGGATCTGCCGCGGCGGCGCGTGCGGCTGCCGAGCGCGGGATGACGCGGCTCCTCGCCGCGGCCGCCGCCGTCGCGCTCGCGCTGCTGCTCGCGCCGACCACGTCGGCGTCGCCGGTGCTCGCGGCCGGCGGGCTCGCGCTCGCCCTGTCCGCGCTGGCGATCGCCACCGGCTGGCGGTGGGCCGCGACGGCGGCCGCGGTCGTGTTCCTGATCGTCTACGGGGCGGCGCTCCGGATCGAGAGCCGGCCGCTCGAGGTCGCACGCCCGCTCGGCGTCGGCCTCGCGCTGCTCCTCCTGCTGGGGGCGGTGGACCTCGTGGATCGCGCGCGCGGGGCGGGCCGCCATGGGCGCGTCGTCGCCTCCGCGCTCGGCCGCTTCGTGCTGCTCGGCGCCGGGGTCGCCGCGGCGGCGATGCTGGCCCTCGCGGTGGCCACCGCGCTGGCGTCGGCGCTGACCGCGGCGTCGGCACCGCTCCTCGCGGCGGCCGGCGCGCTCGCCGCGGTCTGGGCCCTCGCGGCCCTCGTCAGGCGCGGGGCCCGGCCGGGCTAGCTCCCGCGTCCCGCGGGTCCGCGGCCGCGGTGTGCTCGGTGGGCTGGGGCGTGGCGCTCAGCACGGTCACGCCCTCCGGCGCGTCGAAGCGGTGCCAGTGTCCCTGGGGCACCACGATCAGCATCCCGGCGGAGAGCGCGAAGGCCTGCGGCCCGTCGTCGGTCATGATCGTGAGCGTCGCGGCGCCG
>DASZJM010000203.1:0-1611 GCA_035948165.1 Candidatus Methylomirabilota bacterium | reverse complement strand
ATTCGATCCCGACGCCACTGTGCCCGCGCCCGCGGGCACCTACGTGATCCACTACGCGGGCAAGGTGCATTACGACGGCGCCAAGGACGAGGAGACCGTCATCCAGGTCTGGGGCATGGGGCCGGCCACTTCGACCCCGGCCGAGAAGCGCTGAAGGACCGCCGAGGGCTGATTCCACGCGCGGCGCGGATCGGGTAGCCCCTACCCGGGCGAAACTGCCGCACCCGCGTTGCACAGCGCCGCAAGTGTCCGATCTTGCGCGCCGCACGTCGATGGCACCGCGGTTGCCTCCTCTGGCCGGCAAGGAGGACGCGCTCATGAATCGACACTGGACGATTGGCCTTTGCCTGAGCCTTCTGCTTACCTCGCTGCTCATCGGAGGCCTGGCCTTCGATGTGGCCGCCCAGCAGCCGACCGCGCCGGCCCCGGCCGCTCCCGCGGCGCCCTCGGGCGGAGCCGCGGCGCCCGATAGCAGCGCGCCGAGTAGCGCGCCGCAATCGCAGTCTCCTCAGATGCAGGCCCCGTCGACCAACGTGCAGACCGAGACCCGGACCGAGAAGAGCGAGCGCATCGTGGAGCGCGAGCCGGGGACAATCCTGGGCGTCAATCCCACGATCGCCCTGATCGTCGGCGCGGCGGTGCTGGTCGTGATCGTGTTCGCCTTCGTGTCGATGAGCCGCCGGCGGGAGGACGAGGTTCACCACACCCATACCCGCGCCTGATTCGCGGCGGGTTTCGCCCCTGCGTCACCCGCGGCCTCCCCGCAGATCGGGGGCCGCGGGTGGCCTCGGGCGTCAGGAGATCCGCCAGCTCTTGTCGACGTAGCGGCGGCCGTCCACCTCCGAGAGCTGGATCGCCGCTCGGTAGACGCCGGCCTCGGTGGTGAGCACACGCGTTTCCTGCGTCACGCGCTCGGGATCCGGCCCGCCCTCGAGTGCTTCGGAGAGCACGCGCCCATCCAGCGCGACCGCGCCCTCACCGCTCGCGCCCGCGGCCTGATCGACCCCCAGCAGCGCCAGCACGGTCGGCGTCACGTCGACGTTGCCCGCCGCCACACGGACCGTCGTGCGCCGCTTGAACCGGGGGCCCCAGGCGAAGAGCGTGTTGCGCACGTTCCACGGGCTCATGCTCCCGTGATCGCTCGCGTAGAGCTTCGCGCCGCCGCTGACGCACGCCAGATCGGTGCCGGCCACGCCGTGCGCGTTCGGGGCCGACGTCCACGGGAACGTGGCCACCAGATCGGCGCCCCGCTCGGAGCTCGCGGCGTGGATCAGCTCGAGCGAGAAGGTCCCCGCGGCCGCTCCCTGCCAGTCGCCGGGAGCGCGGCCGGCGGTGAACACCACCCCGCCCCAGTCCTGGGACTGGATCAGCCGCGCGAGTCGCGCGATGCGCTCGGCGTCGCGGCCCTCCACGTGCAGCGCGACGGCCTGGCCGCTGCTCGCGAGGACCACGTCGCGCGAGTCGGCCGCCGCCTTCAGCCCGGCGTCGATCAGGGCGCGGACCACGTCGACCCCGCCGGTGTTCGTGCTGAACCCGTGGTCGGAGGCCACCAGCACATCGGTCTGCCCCGCGAGCCCGAGCCCCTCCAGGCTCTCCAGCACGCGCGCGATC
>DASZJM010000202.1:0-1860 GCA_035948165.1 Candidatus Methylomirabilota bacterium | reverse complement strand
GATCTGGGTCTCGGGCGGCTCGCGCGTGCCGGACCCGGGCGAGCACGACGTGCCGGTCATCGCCACCACCGTGATGGACCGCATCGTGAAGGCGGGCCACTGGCTCTCGCGCTGCTCGGGCACCCAGGACTGGGTGAAGCGTGACTGGGGCCTGCTCCAGCAGCACGCGAAGCACCTCGGGCGCGACCCGAAGAAGCTCACCTTCGGCCACTGCAACTTCATCCACCTGGTGGACACTCCGAGCCACGGCAAGGCGGTGGCCGCGTCGAAGGCGCCCTTCATCAAGACCATGGGTACGCACCGGACCTACGAGCACCTGCAGGAGTCCTACATGATCGGGTCGATCGATCACATCAACGCGCGCATCGACGACCTGGTGAAGGCAGGGCTCAAGTACCTGGTGCTGGGCCCGGTGACCGACGACCCGGCCCAGATCGACCTCCTGGCCAAGAAGGTGATGACCCACTTCAAGTAGGGCCGAGCGTCCCGTGCGATTCGGCTTCTACCTGCCCACCCGCGGCGCGACCGCGGTGCCCGAAGCGATCGAGACCATGGTCGCGCGCGGGGAGGCGCTCGGCTTCTCGTCGGTGGTGATCGCCGACCACCTCGTGTTCCCGGTCACGATCCGGTCGAAGTATCCCTACACCGTCGACGGCGCCTTCCCCGGCCAGGGCGACGCCCTCGATCAGCTCTCGCTGATGGCCTTCGTGGCCGGCCGGTCCCGGCGGCTCCGCCTCATCTCGAGCGTGATGATCCTGCCGCACCGCAACCCGGTGGTGACCGCCAAGATGCTCGCCACCATCGACGTGCTCTCCGGCGGGCGGGTCACGGTGGGCGTGGGCGTCGGGTGGCTGCGCGAGGAGTTCCAGGCCCTGGGCGCGCCCGACTTCGACCGGCGCGGCGCGGTGAGCGACGAGTACCTGCGCATCTTCAAGACGCTGTGGACGCAGGACCCCGCCTCGTTCCGCGGCGAGTTCTACCGCTTCGACGCCTTGCGGTGCCTGCCGCACCCGATGCAGAAGCCGCACCCACCGATCTGGGTGGGCGGCCACAGCAAGGTGGCGCTGCGCCGGGTCGCGCGCCTGGGCGACGGCTGGCATCCGGTGGGGGCGACCCCCGCGGTGCTGCTCGGCCCGGCCGAGATGCGCGCCGCGCTCGACGAGCTGCGCAGCCTCACCGAGGCGGAGCGGCGCGACTTCTCAACGCTCACCATCTCCTACAAGGCGCCGCTCTACGACCCGGGGCGGGCCGTCGACGGCGGCGCTGCGCGGCGGCCGTTCACCGGGAGCCAGCAGGCCATCGCGGACGACATCGGCGCCTTCGAAGCCCTCGGCGTCAGCGAGCTCATCTTCGACTTTCGCGCCGAGACCCTCGCCGAGAGCCTCGACCGCATGGCCCGCTTCGCCCCGCTGATCCGCTCCTGACCTCTCCCTCTCCCCTCAGGGGAGAGGGCAGGGTGAGGGGAGCCGGGGTGAGGGGGAGCAGGGTGAGGGGAGCAGGGTGAGGGGCTACCGCCGCGGATCCAGCAGGTCGCGCAGCCCGTCGCCGAGCAGGTTCGCCCCCAGCACCACCAGCGAGATCGCGATCCCCGGAATGGTCGCGAGCCACCACGCGTTCGAGAGGTAGTCGCGGCCCTCGGCCAGCATCAGCCCCCACGACGGCCGCGGAGCCTGGATCCCCATGCCGAGGAAGCTCAGCCCCGACTCCAGCAGCACCATGGTGGCGAACTGGCTCGAGCCCAGCACCAGGATCGGCGCGATGGTGTTGGGCAGGATGTGGCGCGCGATGATGCGGAGATCGCTGGCCCCCAGCGTGTAGGCGGCCTCCACGTACTCGAGCCGCCGGATGGTGAGCACGCTC
>DASZJM010000201.1:0-4503 GCA_035948165.1 Candidatus Methylomirabilota bacterium | reverse complement strand
AGCTGGTCGGCGGCATCGAGCTCCGGCTGGACGCGGACGCGACCGCCGCCCTCGACCAGGCGAGCGCCTGGCGGGAATGACCTGTTCGGGCTGCGGTCACGCGAATCCCGCCGGCGCCCAGTTCTGTGGCGGCTGCGGGGCTCGCCTGGCCGCGACCTGTCCCACCTGCCAGGCGTCGAACCCGCCCGCCAATCGCTTCTGTCACCAGTGCGGCGGTGCGCTCGGATCGGGGCCCGCCGCCGTGCCCGCGGCCGTGGAGGAGTCGCGGTCGCCCCGCTCCTACACGCCCCGGCACCTGGCCGAGAAGATCCTCACCACCGGCGCCGCGCTGAAGGGCGAGCGCAAGCAGGTCACGGTGCTGTTCGTCGACGTCTCGGGCTTCACGTCACTGTCCGAGCGACTCGATCCGGAGGAAGTCCACCGGCTCATGAGCCGCGCCTTCGACCTCATGCTGGCCGAGGTCCACCGCTACGAGGGCACGGTCAACCAGTTCCTGGGGGACGGGATCATGGCGATCTTCGGCGCGCCGATCGCGCACGAGGACCACGCGATCCGCGCCGTGCACGCCGCGCTCGGCGTCGCGCGGACGCTGGAGGCCTACCAGGCCGAGCTGCGGCCGCGCGGCATCCGCTTCCAGGCCCGCCAGGGGCTGAACACCGGCCTCGTGGTGGTGGGCAGCATCGGCAGCGACCTGCGCATGGACTACACCGCGGTGGGGGACGCCACCAACGTGGCCGCCCGCATGCAGCAGGTGGGTGAACCCGGGCGGGTGACGATCTCGGAAGCGACCCACCGGCTCGTGCAGGGCTACTTCGAGACCCGATCCCTCGGCGCGCTGTCGATCAAGGGCAAGGCCGAGGCGATCGCGGCGTGGGAAGTGGTGGCCGCGCGCGAGACGCGGACGCGGCTCGAGGTCGCCGCCGATCGAGGGCTCACCCCGTTCGTGGGCCGCGAGCGCGAGCTGCGCCTGCTGCTCGAGGCCTTCGAGCGCGCCCGCGGCGGCCACGGGCAGGTGGCGTTCCTCACGGCCGAGGCGGGGATGGGCAAGTCGCGCCTCCTCGCCGAGATGCGCCAGCGGATCGCCGGGGAGGCCGGGTGGCAGGAGGGGCACTGTCTGTCGTTCGGCCGGGCGATGATCTTCCACCCGCTCGTGGACATGCTGCGACGGCAGCTCGCGATCGAGGAAGGGGACGGCGAAGCGGCCGTCGCGGCGAAGATCGACCACGGACTGACCGCGATCGGCCCGGATCTGGCGTCGGCCGCCCCGTATCTCCGGACGCTGCTGTCGGTCGACCCGGGTGATGCCGAGGTGCGGGCGATGAGCCCGGCGCAGCGGCGCGCTGAGACCTTCGAGGCGCTGCGCCGGGTGGTGGTCCAGAGCGCCGAGCGGCAGCCCCAGGTGCTCGTCATCGAGGACCTGCACTGGATCGACAGCGCGAGCGAGCAGTTCCTGACGAGCCTCATCGAGAGCGTGCCGGCCCTTCGCGTGCTGCTCGTGCTCACCTACCGGCCGGGCTACGTGAATCCATTCGGGGAGCGGAGCTACTTCACGCGGATCGTGCCGGCCGCGCTGTCGACCGAGGAGAGCGCGCGCCTCGCGGAGTCGATCCTGGGGATCGACCGGCTTCCCGCCGAGCTCCAGTCTCTCGTGGCGACGAAGGCCGAGGGCAATCCCTTCTACACCGAGGAGCTGGTCAGATCGCTGGAGGAGAGCGGCGCGCTCCAGCGAGAGGAAGGCCGCCTCGTCCTCACCCGGCCGCTAGCACATGTCGCGATTCCCGGCACCGTCCAGGACGTGATCGCGGCGCGGATCGATCGGCTGGCCGAGGCGCCCAAGCTCACGCTCCAGCTCGCCTCGGTGATCGGGCGCGAGTTCGGGCGACGCCTGGTCGATCGCGTCTCGCAGATCGGGGAGGGGACCGACGGCGCTCTGCGCGAGCTGAGCGCGCTCGAGCTCATCCTCGAGCGGCGCCGGCTGCCCGAGCTGGCCTACGCATTCAAGCACGCGCTGACCCAGGACGTGGCCTACGCCTCGCTGCTCGTGCAGCGACGCGGCGAGCTCCACCGGGTCGTGGGCACCGCCATCGAGGAGCTCTACGCCGATCGCCTGCCCGAGCTCTACGAAGTTCTCGCGCACCACTTCTCGCACACCGACGATACGGAGCGTGCGCTCACCTACCTGATGCGGGCCGCCGAGAAGGCGACCCGGGCCTTCGGCCTGCGGCAGGCGATCGATCTGTACGGAGAGGCGCTGGCCGCCGCCGCCCGGCTCGAGGATCGCGCGCCCGCGACGACGCTGATGGCCATCCATGCCGCGCGCGCGGACCTCTTCTTCGGTGTCGGTGACTTCGAGCGCTCGCGCGAGGCGGCCGAGACCGTCGTCGACCTGGCCCGGCGCGTGCACGACCGGCCCGCGGAGGCCAATGCGCTGATCCAATGCGCCTCGGCGCTGCAGTGGGCCGAAGACTTCCCGGCGGCGCTGGCGCGCGCGGAGGAAGCGATCGAGCTGGCCGAGACGGCGGGAGCCCAGCGGCCGCTGGCCGGCGGCTTGTACGTCCGTGGGTACGTGCACGCGGTCAGCGGGCGCCTCGACGCGGCGAAGGATGATGTGGGGCGCGCGCTGGCTATCGGGCGGGCGGTCGGCGATCCTGCCCGGCAGGCCCTGGCGCTGCACATCCTCGCGATGCACTCGGCCTGGCAGGGCGACTACCGAGGGAGCCTGGAGCTGGCGGGCGAGGGGGTCCGCCTCGCCCGCGAGCATCGCCTGGTCGTCCCGCTCCTGCGCTGCTTCTGGAATCAGGGAGCGGCGTTGAACGACGCGGGCGAATACGACGCCGGGCTCGCGGCCCTGACGGAAGGGCTGGCCCTCGCCGAGCGGATCGGCGACGATGCCTTTATCCCTCGCTTCCAGAACACGCTCGGCTGGCTGCACATGGAGTGCGGTGACCTCGGCCGGGGCATGGAGCTGTCCGAGCAGTCCTACGAGGCGACCGGCCGCTCGTCTCGGGCCGGGCACGGGACCGGAGCCGAGCGCCGGGCCTTCATCCGGAACAACGAGGCCGACACCTGGATGATTCGCGGAGACCTCGCCAGCGCGGCCGATGCGCTGGCGGAGTCGAGTCACATCGTCCGGCATCCGCCGCCGTCCCGCTGGATGACCTGGCGTTATGCGACCCACTGTTACGCGAGCCAGGGCCAGCTCGCGTTACTGCAGGGCGATCCCGACCGCGCACGCCGGCTCGCCGAGCAGAGCCTCGAGCTCGGAGTGCCGACGCGTTCGCGCAAGTTCGAGGCCTGGGCGTGGCGGATCAAGGGCGAGAGCGCCACCGCGCGACGGGCGTGGGACGAGGCGGATGAGGCCCTGCGGCGCTCGTTTGCCCTCGCGGAGGCGATCGGCCAGCCGCGCCAGCTCTGGCTGAGCCACGTCGCGCTCGGACGGCTCGACGCGGCGCGTGGCCGGCGAGATGACGCGGCGGCGCGATACCGGAGCGCGTGGGCTATCATCACCGGACTGCGCGCGAAGACTCGGGAGCCCGGCCTCCGGGCTGGGCTCGAGTCCTCGCCGCTCATTCGAGAGGTCGAAACCCTCATCGGGAGGTCGTGATGGCGGTCGAGCTCGGCGTTCTCATCCCCACCCGCGAAGCCATCATGTCCGGCCGCCCGGAGACCGCTTCGCTCATCACCATGGCCGAGCGGGCCGAGGCCGCCGGCTTCGACTCGGTCTGGATCGGCGACTCGATCACCGCGCGGCCGCGCCACGAGCCGCTCACCCTGATGGCGGCCATCGCGGCCCGCACGCGGCGGGTGCGCCTGGGCACCGGCGTGCTGCTGCCCGCGCTGCGCAACCCGGTGGTGCTCGCCCACCTGATCGCCACCGTGGACCGGGTGGCCGAGGGGCGGGTGATCCTGGGGGTCGGCATCGCGGCGGACGGCCCCGCGATCCGGAAGGAGTTCGCGGCGTGCGGGGTGCCGTGGGACCGGCGGGTGGGCCGCTTCCTCGAGACGCTCGAGATTTGCCGCGCGCTGTGGACGCGCGACGGGGTCACGTACCAGGGCAAGCACTTCACCCTGGACGGCGCGACCGTCGAGCCGAAGCCGCACCGCCCCGGCGGGCCGCCCATCTGGATCGGGGGCAGCGGGCCCACCGCGTTTCGCGAGGCCGCGCGCTTCGACGCGTGGTTTCCCACCGGGCCGAGCGTGGAGTTCTTCGCCGAGCACTTCCCCCGGATCCAGGCCGCCGCCCGCACAGCGGGGCGGCCGGCGGACGCGGTCTCGGGCGCGGCCTACGTGACGCTGGCGCTCGACCCGAGCCGGGCCGCGGCCGAGCAGCGGCTGCACCGCTTCCTCGAGACCTACTACTCCGCGCCCGCCGCGGCGATGATGGCGCGCCAGGCCACCTACGCGGGGCCGGTCGAGGGCGCGGTGGAGTGGCTGCAGCGCTGGATCGCGGCGGGGGCCCGCCACCTCGCGCTGCGCTTCGCGGGCGGCGACCAGCTCGCGCAG
>DASZJM010000200.1:0-4740 GCA_035948165.1 Candidatus Methylomirabilota bacterium | reverse complement strand
CGAGGCCCCGTCGAAGAGCGTGCTGTTGGTGGTGACCCGGAAGCCGCGGGCCACCGCCTCGCGGATGGCGGGCACCGCCTGGTCGTAGACCCCGTCCCGGCACACCGCCTCGTCGTGCTCCTCGCGCAGCCCGTCCATGTGTACGCTGAACGAGAGGTACTTCGACGGGGTGAAGAGGTCGAGCTTCTCCTTCAGGAGGATGGCGTTGGTGCAGAGATACACGTACTTTTTCCGCTTCACCAGCTCGGCGACCAGCCGGTCGATGTCCGGGTACATCAGGGGCTCGCCGCCGGGGATGCTCACGATCGGCGCGCCGCACTCCTCGACCGCGGCCAGGCATTTCTCCACGCTGAGGTTCTTCTTGAGGATCTGGGCCGGGTACTGGATCTTGCCGCAGCCGGCGCAGGCCAGGTTGCAGCGGAAGAGCGGCTCGAGCATCAGAACGAACGGATAGCGCTTGCGCCGCGCCAGCTTCTGGCGGAGCACGTAGGTCGCAACCGTCCACATCTGAGACAGCGGAACGCTCATGTTCGACGACCCTTTCGGCCCCTCAGGGCCTGGTTCCCTCGCCGGTCATGACGGGGGCGGACAGCGACTCGGCTGACCATCGGCCGACCGTCACTCTATTGACGCTATACAGTAGCAGAAAGAGCCCGGAGTGGACCACTAATCCCACGGCGGCGATCAGCCCCTCGCCGATCCAGAGCGTCACGCTCAGGTTGACCCCGAGCACCAGGTAGTAGAGCGCGATCCCCAGTCCGGGGGCGCCGGGCGCGGCCGCGGCCATCCCGCGGGGCACCAGGGCCCAGACGAATCCGCCGACGGTGATCCAGCCGACGACCAGCCAGCCCAGGAAATTGGAGAGCGGGACCCCGAAGTAGAGGCCGCCCTCCGGGTAGTAGAAGATGTGGCCGAGGAACCACCGCCCGCCCCGGACCGCCAGCGGGTCGATCACCACGTCGAGGAGCATCATCAGGACGCCGACGAGCGTCACCATGCGCACCCGGCCCGCCCGGGTCGTGCTCCAGCCGGGGCCGAGGCTCCAGCGGGCCAGGCAGAACGCGCCGTAGGCCAGGAAGGGAAACGACAGCGGCGAGAAGAACGGCACGTTGCCGAGGAAGAGCTCGAGCCCGCGGGTGCCGCCGGTGTAGTGATAGAGGCCGAACGGGATCCCCACCCGGGTCGAGACCAGCTCCGCGACCAGCGCCACCACCCCGCCCCAGAGCAAGAACCCGACGGTGCGGACGCGCCCGATGTCGCGCACACCCGCGAGCAGGAAGAAGGCGAGGAAGCCGAACACGTAAGGGCGGAGCACGAAGGTCCCCACGAGCCGGCCCGCGATCGAGACGAGCCCGGCGAGCGCCACGTCGATGGTCATCACGCGTTCACCTTACGGAACTCGGCGGTTTTTTTCAAGAACGGCGCCGGGATTCGCCGACCCCTATGCTAGTATCTAGCGATGTTTTCGACCCCCAAGTCCGACATGTGGCCAGCGCCGCTCCGGCCCGTCGCCGCGCTGGGGCACGTGAGCCTCGAGATCGTCCAGAGCCTCGGGCGATTCGGCCGCTTCTTCCTGCAGGCGGCGGGCTACATCGTGATCCCGCCCTTCAAGCTCGGCCGGCTGATCGACCGCATCCACTTCATCGGCTTCCGGTCGCTCACCATCGTGGTGCTGACCGGCGCCTTCACCGGCATGGTGCTCGGCCTGCAGATCTTCCTGACCCTCTCGCGCTTCGGGTCGGAGGCCTACCTGGGCCCCGCGGTCGCCCTGTCGCTGATCCGCGAGCTGGGCCCGGTGCTCTGCGCGGTCTTCGTCACCGGCCTCGCCGGCTCGGCCCTCACCGCCGAGATCGGCATCATGAAGATCACCGAGCAGATCGACGCCCTGCAGGTCATGGCGCTGAACCCGATCCGCTACCTGGTGGTGCCCGCGATCGTGGCGGGGGTCATCACCTTCCCCCTGATGGTCTCGATCTTCGACGTGGTCGGTATCCTGGGCGGCTACCTCGTCGGGGTGGAGCTCCTGGGGCTCTCCCCCGGCACCTACTTCGGCGAGATGAAGACCTTCGTGGACTGGTCCGATCTCATGACCGGCTACTGGAAGGCGCTGTCCTTCGGAATCATCGTGCCCTGGGTCTGCACCTACAAGGGCTTCAACTGCGGCCACGGCGCCGAGGGGGTGGCGCGCGCCACCACCCAGGCGGTGGTGCTCTCCTCCGTCCTCATCCTGGTCTGGGACTACTTCCTGGGGTCCGTGCTGCCGTGATCCGTGTGCAGGGTCTCCACAAGCGCTTCGGCACCCAGGAGGTGCTCCGGGGCCTCGACCTCGACATCGCCACCGGCGAGATCATGGTGGTGATCGGGCGCAGCGGCGGCGGCAAGTCGGTGCTGCTCAGGCACATGATCGGGCTGCTGCGTCCCGACGCGGGCGCGGTCCTGGTGGACGGCACCGACATCACCCGGCTGCGAGGCAGCGCGCTCGACCGGGTGCGGGAGCGCTACGGGGTGGTCTTCCAGGGCGGCGCCCTCTTCGACTCCATGTCGGTCTGGGACAACGTGGCCTTTCCCCTGCGGGAGAAGAGCCGGCGCACCGACGCGGAGATCCGGGAGCGGGTCGAGGAGAAGCTCGAGCAGGTTGGGCTGGGCGGCATGGGGGACAAGAACCCGGCCGAGATCTCGGGGGGCATGCGCAAGCGGGTGGCCATCGCGCGGGCCCTGGTGACCGAGCCGGAGATCGTCTTCTTCGACGAGCCGACCACCGGCCTCGACCCGATCCTGGTCAACACCATCCACCACCTGATCGTGGACCTGCACCGCAAGTTCCGCTTCACCGCGGTGATGGTGAGCCACGAGATCCCGGAGATCTTCGAGATCGCGGACCGGGTCGCGATGCTCCACGACGGCATCATCGTCGAGGTGGGTCCGCCGGAGGCGGTGCGCGGCTCCGCGAAGGCGGTCGTCCAGCAGTTCATCCGCGGCGACGTCGAGACGGTGCCCGCGGAGCACGGAGGGAGGAGAGAGGGACGATGAGGCGATCGACACTGGATCTGGGCGTGGGCCTGTTCGTGCTCGTGGGCCTGATCGCGCTGGGGTGGATGTCGGTCAAGCTCGGCCGCGTCGATCTCATCGGCAACCGGGGCTACGTGGTGAGCGCGGACTTCCCCACCGTGGGTGGGCTCAAGGCCGGCTCCACCATCGAGATCGCGGGGGTGGAGGTGGGCCGGGTCGACCGCATCGTGCTGCAGGACTACCAGGCCCACGTGGTCATGGTGATCCAGCCCGGGGTGAAGCTGCAGGACGACTCGATCGCCTCCATCAAGACCAAGGGCCTGATCGGCGAGCGCTACGTCCGCATCAGCCCGGGCGGCTCCGACAAGATCATCCCGCCCAACGGCCGGATCCGCGAGGTCGAGCCGCCGGTCGACATCGAGGAGCTGCTCTCCAAGTACATCTTCGGCAAGGTGTAGACTCTCGAACCGGGAGGTCGCGATGAATTGGTTCCACGTGAAGAGCGCGCTGCTGGCCCTGGGGCTCGCGGTGATCACCGCGGTGCCCGCCGCGGCGGGAGTGCCCACCGACCAACTGCGCGGCGCGGTGGACCGCGTGCTCAAGACCCTGGACGACCCGAGCTTCAAGGGCGCGGACAAGGTCGCCGATCGGCGCGTCGCCGTCCGGAAGATCGCCAACGAGATCTTCGACTTCGGCGAGATCGCCAAGCGCTCGATGGCGCGCCACTGGCAGCCCCTCTCCGAGGCGCAGCGGACCGAGTTCGTCGGACTCTTCGCCGACCTGCTCGAGCGCTCGTACATCTCGAAGATCGAGACCTACGGGGGCGAGAAGATCCAGTACACCGCCGAGAAGATCGACGGCGACTACGCCACCGTGTCGACCCGGATCGTCACCAAGAACGGCACCGAGGTGCCGGTCGACTACCGCATGAAAAAGGGGGGAGACCGCTGGCTCGTCTACGACGTCAGCATCGAGGGCGTCAGCCTGGTCTCGAGCTACCGCACCCAGTTCAACAAGATCATCCAGACTTCCTCCTACAACGAGCTCGTCTCGAAGCTGAAGAACAAGCAGGACGAGCTGCTCGCGGAGGACAAGGGGACGAAGAAGAAGCTATGACCAAGAGCGGCCTCCTCCGCGCGATCCTCCGCCGGCCGGGCCTCGTACCCATGGTGGGCGCCCACGACGCGCTCTCCGCCAAGCTCATCGAGGCGGCCGGCTTCCCGGTGGTGTGGTCCTCCAGCTTCGCGGTCTCCGCCGCGCAGCGAGCGGTGCCGGACGTGAACCTGCTCACCATGACCGAGAACCTGGAGGCCGCCCTCTTCATCGACCGAGCGGTCGCGGCCCCGGTCATCGCGGACGTGGACAACGGCTACGGCAACGTGGTCAACGTCGTCCGCACCGTACAGGAGTACGAGCGGGCCGGCATCGCGGGCATGTGCATGGAGGACAACGTCTTTCCCAAGAAGTGCAGCCTCTACCCGGGAATGAAGCGCGAGCTGCTCTCGGTGGAGGAGTTCGCGGGCAAGGTGCGCGCCTCGGTCGATACCCGCCGGGACCCCGACTTCGTGGTGATCGCGCGCGTCGAGGCTTTCATCGCGGGATGGGGCATGAAGGAGGCGCTCCGCCGGGCCCACGCCTACGCCGACGCGGGCGCGGACATGGTGCTGATGCACTCCAAGTCCAAGACCGCGGCCGAGATCCTGGAGTTCATGCGCCTCTGGGACCGGCCGA
>DASZJM010000199.1:0-1630 GCA_035948165.1 Candidatus Methylomirabilota bacterium | reverse complement strand
CGCGGCGGGTGGCGACGCGTTACGCGTAGACGTCCTCGGTCACCTGCTCGGGCTTCGGGAACGGCGCGTCGAGCGCGAACTGCACGCCCTTCTCGATCTCGCTCTTCACGTCGACCAGGATGCGGTCGAAGACCTCCTGCTCGGCGAGCCGCTGCTGCAGGAGCCGCGAGGAGAGCGTCTGGAGCGGATCGCGATTGGTCATCCAGTCCCGCTCCTCGTCCCGCGTGCGGTACTCCCGGTTCACGTCGCCCACGTGGTGGCCGTAATAGCGGTAGGTCTTGCACTCGAGGAACGCGGGCCCCTCCCCGCGGCGCGCGCGCTCCACCAGCCGCTTCATGGCGGCGTGGACCGCCTGCACGTCCTGCCCGTCCACGCTCTCCGCGTGCACGCCCACCGCGCGCGGGCGCAAGAGGATCTCGCCCGCCACCGTCTCGGTGCCGGGGGTGTACTCGCCGTAGAGGTTGTTCTCGCAGACGTAGATGACCGGCAGCTTCCACAGCGCGGCCATGTTCATCGACTCGTAGAGCAGCCCCTGCCCGAGCGCGCCGTCGCCGAAGAAGCACACCGCGACCTGTCCGCTGCCGCGCATCTTGGCCGAGAGCGCCGCTCCGGTGGCGATGCCCGCCGAGCCGCCCACGATGGCGTTGGCGCCCAGGTTGCCGGTCTCCGGATCCGCGATGTGCATCGAGCCGCCCTTGCCGCGGCAGTAGCCCGGCTCCTTGCCGAGCAGCTCCGCGAACATGCGGCTCACCGAGGCGCCCTTGGCCAGGCAGTGGCCGTGGCCGCGGTGGGTGCTGGTGATGAAGTCGTCGCGCTTGAGCGCCTCGCAGACGCCGACCGCGACCGCCTCCTCCCCCACGTAGAGGTGGGCGAGGCCCGGCATCTTGGCGCCCTTGTAGAGCTCGTTCACCTGCTCCTCGAAGGCGCGGATCTTCGCCATCTGCCGGTACATGTGGAGGTGCTGCTCCAGCTCCATCCGCGGCTCGGTCGTCTGGGTCGTCACGGGAGGTCTCCCTTGGGACTGCGGTCGTCGTCGCCCGGCCCGATGCTGCCCCGGCGCCGGGGCGTAGTCAAGGCCGCGCCGGTCACCACCGAAACCCGAAGTCGATCGGGATCGACTGCACGAGCATGCGGTTGCCCAGGTACACCAGCGCGATGAAGGTCAGGTCGTAGTGGCGCTGGTAGCCGGTCGGCTGGAAGTTGAGCGCGTAGTAGGGAATGACGATCGCCCGCGCCCCCAGCGCCTCCCGGGCGCTACCCACCGTGCGCGCGCCGGTGCCGGTGGCCACCAGGCCCGCGAAGTCGCGGTAGACGGTCTCCTGCGGGTTCGCGTAGAGCGGCGGCCCGTTGGTGAAGTTGAACTTCACCTCGACGTGCAGGAGCTGGCCCTGCGCGTTCAGGATCTCGCCGGGCACGAAGATCTCCATGCCGAGCACCGGGCCGCGCGGAGACGGCACCGTGACGTCGTGCACGTAGGTCGGGCGCCCGAGCTGCGCGAGCGGCACCAGCAGGGGCGCGGGCCTCACCGGGGCCGGCGCCGGGCTCGGGGCCGGCCGTGGCGCGGGCGTGGGCTCGACTGGCGGCGGCGCCACCGTGACCACGTCCTGCGCCACGTACGCCTCGCGCACCG
>DASZJM010000198.1:0-4244 GCA_035948165.1 Candidatus Methylomirabilota bacterium | reverse complement strand
GGCGCCGACGTGATCAAGGTCGAGCCGCCGGAAGGCGACTGGGCGCGCGGGCTCGGCAAGCGCTACGGCGACATGACCGCGTTCGCCATCGCGGCCAATCTCGGCAAGCGCTCGATCGTGCTCGATCTCAAGACCGCGGAGGACCGGCAGATCCTCCGCCGGCTCGTCGCCACCGCCGACGTGTTCATGGAGTCCTTCCGGCCCGGGGTGGCGGCCCGCCTCGGCTTCGGCTATCCGGACGTCGAGTCGATCAACCCGCGCATGATCTATCTTTCCGTCTCGGGCTTCGGCCAGACCGGCCCGGACGCGGAACGGCCCGCGGTGGATACCGTGTTCCAGGCCTTCACCGGCCTCATGTCGGTAAACCGCGGGCTCGACGGCATCCCTCACCGGGTGCCGGTGATCGTCATGGACATGGCCACCGCGCTCAGCAACTTCCAGGCGATGGCGGTGGCGCTTTACGCCCGCCGCGACGAGGCGCGCGGCCGCTACATCGAGTCGAGCCTGCTGCGCGGGGGCGCGACGATCCAGGCGGTGTCGATGATCCAGCACCACCTGGAGGGCGGCAAGCCCCAGCCGGGTCTCACCCCGTCGGGCACCTTCAAGGCGAGCGACGGCTGGATCAACCTGACGATCCTGCGCGACGCCGACTTCCCGGTGCTGTGCGACGCGCTCGAGATCCCGGCGGCCAAGGGCGACCCGCGCTTCTCCACCAACGACTCGCGCTTCGCCCACGTGGCCGCCCTCAACGCGCTGCTCGAGCCCGCGTTCGCCGCGCGCACCGCCGCCGACCTCTCGCGGCGGCTGCGGACCGCGCGCCTCATGCACCAGAAGGTGAACAGCTATCTCGAGTTCCTCGACGATCCGCACGTGAAGGAGATCGGCGCGGTGACCTGGATCGAGCAGCCGGGGCTCGGCCGCGTGCCGGTGCCGCAGGTGCCGGGCCTGCCCCCGCTCACCAGTGGAACGCCGCGCGCGGCCGCGCCGTCGCTCGACCAGCATCGCAAGGAGATCCTGGCCGAGCTGGGATAGGATCCAAGCAGGAGACCATCATGAAAATGCAGGCCTCGACACGGCTGGTGCTGCTGGGCCTCGTACTCGCGGCGCTCGCGCCGGCCACCGGCCGGGCGCAGGCCCCGGAGCGGTTCGGGACCGTCGACTTCCCGAACTCCTGCGCGCCGGCGGTCCAGGAGGCGCTTCTGCGCTCGGTCGCCATGCTGCATTCCTTCAACTACGGCCCCGGCGAGCGAGCCTTCCGGGACGTGCTCGCCCAGGATCCGTCGTGCGCCATCGCCACGTGGGGCATCGCGGCCATCCTGATGAACAACCCGCTGGCCGGCATCGGAGCTCCCAAGGAGTGGGCCGACCGAGCGCAGGCCGCCATCGACGAGGGCAGGAAGATCGGGGCGAAGACCGCGCGGGAGCGCGACTACATCGAGGCGGTCGCGGCCTACTATGACGATTGGGCCAACCGCCCGGAGCGCACCCGCCAGCAGAACCGCGCGAAGGCCTTCGAGGCGCTGGCCGCCAGCTACCCCGGCGACGACGAGGCGCAGATCTTCTACGCGCTCTACCTCGCGTCTACCCAGTCCCTCACCGACCAGACCTACAAGGCGTACCTCACCGCGGCCGACATCCTCGAGAAGCAGTTCGTGAAGCACCCCGATCATCCCGGGGTCGCCCACTACCTGATCCACAGCTACGACGCGCCCCCGATCGCGGCCAAGGGTGTCCCCGCCGCGCGCCGCTACGCGTCCATCGCGCCCGCGGCGCCGCACGCCCTGCACATGCCGTCGCACATCTTCACCCGCGTCGGGCTCTGGACCGAGTCCGCCGAGACCAACGCCCGCTCCGCCGCGTCGGCCCGGCGCGACGGCGACGGCGACGAGCAGGCCCACGCGATGGACTACATGGTCTACGCCTACCTGCAGCTCGCCCGCGACACGGACGCGCGACGGGTGGTCGACGAGCGGGGCCAGGTGGCGCGGTACGTCCGCTTCGCCGGGCCCTACGCGCTGGCCGCCATCCCGGCCCGCTACGCGGTCGAGCGGGGTGACTGGGCGGCGGCTACCAAGCTCGAGCCGACCCCCAGCGCGTTCCCGTTCGCGGAGGCGCTGACCCACTTCGCGCTCGGGCTCGGGGCGGCCCGCACCGGCGACGCGGCGGGCGCGGAGAAGGAAGTGCAGGAGCTGGCGCGGCTGCGCGACGCGCTCAAGGCGGCCAAGAGCGAGTACTGGGCCACCGAGGTCGAGGTGAACCGCCTGGGCGTGGCCGCGTGGGCCGCGCTCGCGCGGGGCAAGTCGGACGACGCCCTCGTCCTCATGCGGAGCGCGGCAGACGCGGAGGACCGCAGCGAGAAGCACATCGTGACTCCCGGGCGCATCCTGCCCGCCCGCGAGCTGCTCGGCGACATGCTGCTCGAGCTGAGGCGGCCGGCGGAGGCTCTCAAGGAGTTCGAGGCCGCCCAGCTGCGCGAGCCCGGACGCTTCCGGGGCTACGCGGGCGCCGCCCGCGCCGCCATGCAGAGCGGCGACCGGATGAAGGCGCGGCACTACTACGTCAAGCTGGTCGATATGGCGGGCGCGGGTGACGCGCGGCCCGATCTCACCCAGGCCCGCGCGTTCCTGGCCGCGAATCCTTGAGGCGCGGTCGGCGAAAGAGCGGCTAGGCCTCGGGGCGGCCGCCGCGCACGAAGACCGCGCTGGCGCGAACGATCCGCTCCTCGCCCACCGAGAGGTAGGCGTTGGCGAAGGCGAGGCGGCCGCCCAGCTTCTGGATGTCCGTCCGCGCTTCCAGCCAGTCCCCGAGCTTCGCGCTCCCCGCGAAGTCGACCGAGAGGTTGGCGGTGGTCAGCGAGGCCGGCGGATCCTCCGCGTAGGCGAGGCTGTAGCCGAGCGCGATGTCGGCCAGCGTCATGAGCAGCCCGCCGTGGGCGGTGCCGCGCGCGTTGCAGTGCTTCTCCGCGATGCGCACGCCCAGGATCAAGGCGCGCCCGTCGCGCCGGTGATAGAAGGGCCCGAGCACGTCGAGGAAGGGGCTCGTGCGGAAGAGGGGCGCGAAGCCGTCGGGCGCGTCGAGCATGACGTCAGCGGAAGAGGTCGATCAGCTCCTGCAGCGCGACCATCTGGTTGCCCTTGGTGGAGGAGGGCACCATGATCAACGTCTTCACGCCCGCCGCGTACCACGCCTCGACGCCGTCGCGGACTTCCGACGCGCTGCCGTAGAGCGTGACCTGGGAGAGCCAGCGCTCGGACATGAGGGACGGGATCGTGTCTTCCTGGCCCGCCGCGATCGCCTTGCGGATCGCCCGCATCTCCTCCTCGAAGCCGGCCTCGATCCAGTAGTTCTGGTAGTTGGGCAGCTTCACGTAGCCGATCAGGGTGCGGCGGTTCACCGCCGCGGCGGCGGCGCGGTCGACGTCGATGCATGTCGGCACCATGTTGCCGATGAAGAAGTCGGGGCCGGTGCGCGCGACCTCCGGCAGGGCCTTGAGCGATTCCGGCATGTGCGAGCGGGCGGCGTTGGCCCACACCGCGCCCTGGGCGATCTCGGCCGCGAGGCCGGTCATCTTTTTTCTGAGAGTCGCCAGCGTGATCGGCGGCAGCTCGCCCGCGAGCTTCGCGCCGGCCTTCCAGTCCTGCACGAAGCGGCGGATGTCCTCGAGCGGCTTGCCCGGCTTGATGCCGAGGCGATCGTGGGCGGGCCCGTGACTGACGCCGACTCCGAAGCGAAAACGCCCGCCCGCCAGCTCGTGGATCAAGGCCGCGGTCTGGGCGAAGTCGAGGGCGTGCCGCGTGTAGATGTTGGAGATGCTGGTGCCGAAGGGGATCGTGCGGGTCGCGAGCGCGATGGCCTCGCACAGGCCGAGGCCGTCGCCCCGGCTCGGGCAGTAGATGCCCGCGAAGCCCTCCTCTTCGAGGCGCTTCGCCATGTCCACGGTGGCCTTGCGGCGGCCGGGGACCGCGGCGAGGCTGACCGCGGGCTTGCGCCCTACGCCCACGGCACCGCCCCGCCCCACTGGTTGAAGGAGGTGGTCTCGGTGGTCGGACGCCGCGTGCTGGGCCCGTACTTCACCGCCGGGTAGCCGAGCGGGATGCAGAAGTGGAAGGTCATGTCTTTTGGAACGCCGAACATCGCGTGGAAGCGGTCCATCACCTTGGCGTGCAGCGTGGTGGGCAGTGAGCCGATGCCGTGGGCGTGCGCGGCCAGCATCAGGTTCTGGCAGGCGGGGATCACCGAGTTGG
>DASZJM010000197.1:0-1687 GCA_035948165.1 Candidatus Methylomirabilota bacterium | reverse complement strand
GCCTCCATGTCGCGCCGGTAGAGGATGTTGACCGCCCCTTCGGGCCCCATCACCGCGATCTCCGCGGTGGGGAACGCGAAGTTCGCGTCGCCCCGGATGTGCTTGGAGGACATGACGCAGTAGGCGCCGCCGTAGGCCTTGCGGGTGATGACGGTGAGCTTCGGGACCGTCGCCTCGCAGTAGGCGAAGAGCAGCTTGGCCCCGTGCTTGATGATGCCGCCGAACTCCTGGGCGGTGCCGGGCAGGAAGCCGGGCACGTCCTCGAAGGTGACGATCGGGACGTTGAAGCAGTCGCAGAAGCGCACGAAGCGCGCGCCCTTCACCGAGGCGTTTATGTCGAGACAGCCGGCCAGGTGCGCGGGCTGGTTGGCCACGATGCCCACCGGGCGCCCGCCGAGCCGCCCGAAGCCGATGACCAGGTTGGGCGCGTAGTCGGCCTGGACCTCGAAGAAGTACCGGTCGTCGAGCACCGGCCGCACGATGTCCTTGATGTCGTAGGGCCGGTTCGGCTGCTCCGGCACCACCGTCTGCAGCTCCTCGTCCACCCGATCGGCCGGGTCGAGGCTCGCGCGAACGGGCGGGTCCTCCGAGTTGTTCTGGGGCAGGAACGTGAGCAGCTCGCGGATGAGGGCGAGGCACTCCTCCTCGTTCTCCGCCCCGAAGTGGGCGACGCCCGAGGTGGTTCCGTGGGTGGAGGCGCCACCCAGCTCCTCGAACGAGACCTCCTCGTGGGTGACCGCGCGGATCACGTCCGGACCGGTCACGAACATGTAGGAGGTGTTCTTGACCATGAACACGAAGTCGGTGATGGCGGGCGAGTACACCGCCCCGCCCGCGCACGGCCCCATGATCGCCGAGATCTGCGGCACCACCCCCGAGGCGAGCGTGTTCCGCAGGAAGATGTCGGCGTAGCCGGCCAGCGACACCACGCCCTCCTGGATGCGAGCCCCGCCCGAGTCGTTGAGGCCGATGACCGGCGTGCCCGTCTTCAGGGCCAGGTCCATGATCTTGCAGATCTTCCGCGCGTACGCCTCGGACAGCGAGCCGCCGAAGACGGTGAAGTCCTGGGCGAACACGAACACCGGCCGGCCGTGAATGCGGCCGCTGCCGGTCACCACCCCGTCCCCGGGGATCCGCTGCTCGTCCATGCCGAAGTCGTGGCTCTGGTGGACGACCAGGCGGTCCATCTCCGCGAACGAGCCCTTGTCGAGCAGCTGCTCGATCCGCTCGCGCGCCGTCTTCTTGCCCGCCCCGTGCTGCCGGGCGATACGATCCCGGCCTCCGGCGACTTCGGCCGTCTCGTTGCGGCGCCGGAGCTCCTCGAAGCGATCGTGGACGGACATGGCAGGGGGACCTCTGCTGCAGGAGTATAGGGGTCCGGAAAGCGGAAAGTCAATGAATGCGGGCGCTTCTCGGCCGGTTTGTTTGACTTGCTCCACCGCCCCTGCCATACTCGGAGGCCGATGACCCCGCTGGCGGTCGGCGTCATTCTCGCCTGCATCGTGGCTCTCACGGTCGTGCTCATCTCCATGCTGCTGTCGTTCAGGCGGGCGGCCCAGCGGGCGGAGGGCGTGCTGGCCATCGTGGAGCGCGAGATCCGGCCGATGACCACCGAGCTCGAGCACCTGACCGCGGAGCTGCAGAAGCTCACCCACAAGGCCAACGACAGCCTCGACCGCATCGGCAT
>DASZJM010000196.1:0-17284 GCA_035948165.1 Candidatus Methylomirabilota bacterium | reverse complement strand
ACAAGCTATGAAGAAGCGCGCGGATTCGCATTGGCGATGACTCGAATGGTCATGGACCACCGCGCCGACCAGGTGTTCGAGCTCGTCAAGGACAATATTCGCGGAATGGTCTGAGCACAGGCGGAGATGGATGCGGGGCTGGCCGGGGGGAGGCCGGAACAGAGGGGACGGGCATGGGCGCACCCGACTACTTCGTCCGTAAGGCGCGCTAGGTGGCCCTACTGGGGCGTGTCCGAGGACAAGAGCCATGCGTAGGCGGGCGGGTTGCCCTCCCGGCCCTGAGGGGCTAGACTGGCGCCCCCGCTGAGGAGAAGGCACCGGGCCACCGGGAGGCCAGTCCGTTCATGGACAAGCTCCTCGTTCTGCTGGCGGGATTGGTGTTCGTCGCAAGTATCGTCTTGATCAGCCAGGCCAGGGGGCGGGCCGAAGCCAAGCGCCGCACCCATCGTCGGCACGAGTGGAGCAAGCCCGTTGGCCGGGCCCACCGTAGCGCCCACGGGATGATCGTGGCCCAACTGGCGGAGGCGCGACCCGACCGGATTATGGTCGGCGGGCGGGCGCTCTGGCTGCGCGACGGGGAGACCTGCGCTTACACAGTGGGCACGCCGGTCCGGGTGGTCTATACCGTCGTCGAGGGGCGGCGCCTTATCGATGGCATCATGCCCGTGCCGCGTGCCGACTAGGACCGGCGGTCGAGAGCGGACGCATGGGCCGCGCGCCGTCGGGTAGAGCAGGGGCTAGCTGGCTTGCTCGCAGAGCCGGGTCTACGCGGGGGGCCCGGTGTGGCCGTCTGCCGTCGCGTCTCCGCCTGGCTTACCAAGGTCGTTCAGTACGGTCGGGACGGGGCCCGAGAGAATGTAGAGCCCCTCTTTTGAGAAGGCGTGCGCTACGCCCTTCCCGATCAGATAGTCACAGTGCTTCCCAAGGACGATTCGGTGATCGGTTGCAGGCAGGTCGAGCGCTAGCATGGGCCCCTCGACGCTTCGGAGCCACACTCGCAGATGCCCGGATACGGGCGGGATCTTGGCAGATGGCATAGCCGAACCTCTGTCGGCCGACCCATCTGCCTTCGCCTCAGTGGGGCGCGACGGGGTGGAGTATAGGTGACCCGTACGGGGAAGGGCAAGAACCCGGCTCGCAGCCGAAGGAAGATGAGTTTCGCCGTCATCACTCGATCACCTGATCCGCTCGCTGGAGGAGCGACGGTGGGATCGTCAGGCCCAGCGCCTTGGCGGTCTTGAGATTGATGACCAGCTCGAACTTGGTGGGCTGCTCGATGGGGAGGTCGGCGGGCTTGGTGCCCTTGAGGATCTTGTCGACATAGAAGGCGGCCCGCCGATAATGGTCAGACATGTCGATGCCGTACGACATGAGCCCGCCATCATCCACGAACGCTCGAATCTCGTAGATTGCGGGCACCCGATTCCTCGCCGCGAACTCGATCGTGCGTTGTCGGTTGGCCACCGTCACGGTATCGGCCAGGACGAGCAGCGATTCGGGCCGATCTCTGGTCATCGCCCCGAACAGCGGATCGAAATCGTCAGGGCTCTGTATCGTAACCGAGTGGATCGCCACTCCCAGCAGGTGTGCTCCGCCCTCCGTTTGATCGAATCTGGCCCTCATGCCCTGGTTGGCAGAGTTCCACAGCACCGTTACGCGCGAGAGCTTCGGCACCGCCTGCTTGAGCAAGTCGAGCCGCTTGGCCGCGAGCTGCGGCGCGATGAGGGACAGCCCGGTGACGTTTCCGCCGGGATGGGCGAGGCTCTCGACCAGCCTGACTTCGACCGGCTCTCCGACCGCGGCCATGACGATGGGGATCGTGCTGGTCGCTTGCTTGGCGGCGAGCGCACCCGGTGTCGAGGTCGCGACCAGAACGTCGACCTAGAGACTGACCAGCTCGGCCGCGAGCGCCGGAAATCGCTCGGTTCGGCCCTCCGCGTAGCGGATCTCCAGGATGACGTTGCGGCCCTCGATGTAACCGAGCTCGCGTAGACCCTGAAGGAACGGAGTGAGTCTGACGTCGGAGCCGGTTCCTTCCCTGAACCCGCTTGTCAGGAAGCCGATCCGCCAGACCTTGCCCGCCGGTTGCGCCTCGGCGGCGAGCGGCGCGGCCAGGACGCCGGCAGCCAGCGTGGCGAGGAACTTCCGTCGATCCAATGGGTCTCCGATCAGGCCGGGCCCGGGGGACGTCCAGCCGGGTCGACCTTACTACAGACGAGTCACTGACGAATGGACTACTGGTCCCTCGGTCTGGGAAGCAGGGAGGCGGCGCTAGCGCCCTTGCCCCAGTAGGAGGGGGCGGCCGGGAAGACGGGCCTGCACCGGGTGGGTTCCGTGGGCCAGAGCCCGATCACGTACACCAGCCGGCGCAGCCACTGCCACCGGGTCCCGCCAAGGCGCCGGATCGCGCCGGCGGCGGAGGAGACGGCCAGCGGCCCTTCCAGGACGTCGGCCACCCCGCGCCAGATCGCATAGTGCGGCGTCTTGTGGTGCGCCTCCAGCGCGGCCTGGTCCCGGTAGACCTCGTAGAAGTAGTACACGTTCTCATCCTTCTCGTCCTGGAGCACTTCGAAGCGCAGGCAGCCCGGCTCGTCCCGCTCCGAGCCGAGCGCGTCGGCCTCGACGGCCTTCAGGAACTGGTCCCGCATCGTCGCCTTGATCCTCACCTTCACCCAGATCGCGAGCATCGGGTCGGGTCATCCCCTTGGCGCGGATGCCAGGCCGTGAGAACCAGTTTGGCCGTCACGTCTCACGTTCTCGCTTGGCGCACTGCGGTCGTTCAGAACGGTCGGGACGGGGCCCGAGAGGATGTAGAGTCCCTCTTTTGAGAGCGCATGCGCTACACCGTTTCCGACCAGGTCGTCACACTGTTTCCCGATGACGATTCGGTGATCGGTCGCAGGCAGGTCGAGCGCGAGCATGGGCCCCTCGACGCTTCGGAGCCACACCCTCAGATGTTCAGCTACGGGGGCGACCTTGGCAGATGGCATAGCCGAACCTCTTCCGGGCGGCCCATCTGCCTTCGCCTCAGTGGGGCGCAACGCGGTGAGAAGTATAGGCGATCTCTCCAGCGGAGAGCAAGAACCCAGTCGGAGGAGTGCTGGGCAGGGGCTCACGTGATCTCGTCGCGGCCATCGGCCACACCCTGGTCCCGTCGGCCCGGAGGAGCGCCTCCGCGATGAGGCGCTCCTCCGCTTCTCTCAGCGTGGGCAGGCGATCGGGAAAGGCACCGGCCGGAGCCCCGCTTCCGCCGGGGTCCGGCTCCTCCGGGCTCATGGCCAGCTGAGATTTGCCGGAGATGGCTTCCTTGCACCGCCTTGCCGAGCTGGTGCGCGGCCTTGTCGACGAAGTGATCGACCAGAACGGGAATGTCGCCCCGGCGGCTGCGCAGCGCGGGCAGATGCACGTGGTGAGTGCTATGGAGACCACCGTCCCATATCGGTCCCGGGATCCCAGACGTCCTCTCTGGCAAGGTCACATTCACCGAGGCGAGCAAGGCGACGATCTACGAACGTGAAGAGTTGCCATGTCCGCGCGCCCGAGCCGCCTTGACACCGTCGCAGCCCCCAGAGCACAATCGCCGCGGAGCTTGCCCAGAACTCATGGACGCCGACTCCGCAGCTCCGATGGGCCGCCGGCTCGCCGCCATCCTGGCGGCGGACATCGCCGGCTACAGCCGCCTCATGGGCGAGGACGAGGCCACGACGGTCCGAGACCTCAAGGGGCACCAGGCGGCGGTGCTGCCGCTGGTCGGCCGCTATGGCGGGCGGATCATCGACACCGCGGGCGATGGGATCCTGGCCGAGTTCCCGAGCGTGATCAATGCGACCGAGTGCGCGGTCGAGATCCAAACCGTGATGGCAACGCGCAACGAGGGGGTGCCCGAGCCACGGCGGATGCAGTTCCGCATGGGCATCAACCTGGGTGACGTCATTCACGACGAGACCCGGATCTACGGCGACGGCATCAACGTCGCGGCGCGCCTCGAGGGCATCGCGGAGCCCGGCGGCATCTGCATCTCGCGCCAGGTGTTCGATCAGGTGAGCCGGGCGCTGAAGGCGGATTTCCAGGCGCTCGGTCCCCGCACGTTCAAGAACATCGCGCGGCCGGTGGACGTCTTCGCCATCGCACCCGCGGCCCGCGGCGCCGGCCCCGGCGTGACCGCCCCCAATCCGGTCGACCTCACACAGGAGATTCGCTTCTGCAGTGGGCATGACGGAGTCCAGCTCGCCTACTCGATGATCGGTCAGGGCCCGCCGCTGATGAAGACGGGAAACTGGATGACCCACCTCGAGTTCGATCTGGAGAGCCCGATCTGGCGGCATCTCTACCGGGAGCTGGCGAAGGACCACACCCTGGTCCGCTACGACCCCCGCGGCAACGGGCTATCGGACCGGACCGTGGACGAGATCTCATTCGACGCCTTCGTGAGCGATCTGGAGGCGGTGGTCGAGGCCGCGGGGATCCCGCGGTTCGCGCTGCTCGGGATCTCCCAGGGCTGCGCGGTCTCGGTCGCCTACACGGCGCGCCATCCCGATCGCGTGTCGCACCTCATCCTCTACGGTGGCTACGCGGTCGGCTACAACCGGCGTGCCCGCAGCGCAGCCCAGAAGGAGGAGGACGACGCCATGCTGACGCTGATGCGCGTGGGCTGGGGCAAGGAGAACCCCGCCTTCCGCCAGCTCTTCACCTCACAGTTCGTGCCGGGTGCGACCAAGGAGCAGGCCGACTGGTACAACGAGCTGCAGCGCATCACCGTATCGGGGGATGTGGCCGCCCGGATGTTCGAGGCGAACGGCGACACCGATGTCACCGCGCTCCTCGCGCGGGTGACCGTGCCAACGCTGGTGCTGCACGCGCGCGAGGATGCTCGCGTCCCATTCGAGACCGGGCGCCGGATGGCGGCTGGCATCCCGGGCGCCCGCTTCGTGCCCCTGCAAGGACGGAACCATCTGTTCCTCGAGAGTGAGCCGGCGTTCGCCCAGTTCCTGGAACAGACCCGGGCGTTCCTGGCAAGCTAGAGTGGCAACTGGTGAAGAATATCCTCTCCGTGATGGTCGTCGTGGCCATCGTGCCGGCCTTCGCCCCGGCGGCCCAGGCTCAAAGCCCGAGCCTGGACGACCTCTTCACCCGGGTCAGCCCCACCGTCGTCGTGGTGCGGAGCAAGGGGCGCGATGTCAGTGCCGGGGGGGTCACTCGCTTCAACGAGACGGGCTCCGGCGTTCTGGTCTCGAGCGACGGCCGGGTGATGACGGCCGCCCACGTCGTCAACGGCATGGACGAGATCACGGTGGAGGGCATCGGGGGCGAGGTCGTGCGCGCGACCATCGTCTCGGCCAATTCGGCCGCCGATGTCTCGATCCTGCAGCTCGAGCGGGTGACCAAGGCCATGCGGGTGGCGCGGACGGGTGACTCCGACATGATGCGGGTCGGCCAGCAGGTCATGGTCGTCGGCGCCCCCTACGGGCTCGCGTATTCGATGAGCGTGGGCTGGATCAGCGCCCGCTGGCCGCCGAACACGATCTTTCCCGACATGCCCCTGGCCGAGTTTCTCCAGACCACGGCCACGATCAACACGGGGAACTCCGGGGGCCCCGTGTTCAACATGGCGGGCGAGGTCATCGGCATCGTCAGCCAGAACATCTCGAAGTCTGGCGGCAGCGAGGGCCTGGGCTTCATCGTGACCATCAAGAGCGCGCAGAGCCTCCTGGTGCCCCGGAAGGTGTTCTGGGGGGCCCTTCAGGGCGTCCTGCTCACCGGCCGCCTCGCGACGGTCTTCAACGTCCCGGCGCCGGCCGGGTTTCTGGTCAAGACGGTGGCCCAGGGCTCGACCGCGTGGAACATGGGCCTGCAGGGGAGTGACGGGACCCTCACGATCGGCGGGAAGCAGATCCCGGTGGGCGGCGACATCATCCTCTCGGTCGAGGACATCCCCGTGGTGTCCGAGGAGAACATCGAGAAGGTCCGCAACATGCTGGCCGGCTTGGCGCCGGGCGCCCCGTTCAAGATGAGCGTGCTCCGAGCGGGCAAGATCATCGAGCTCACGGGCACGAGCCACTAGCCTAGTACAGCTGCCGCGGGAAGACCATGTAGAGCAGATCCTGGACGCGCTCCCAGAGGCTCCGGGCCGGCTGGAAGCGCCGTACCTGGGCGCCCGCGACCCAGCGCAATCCTCCGTCGGGATCGAGCACGACCCGCCAGCTGTTCTCCGGCTTCAGCGCCGCCTCCACCGCGGCGGCGGCGATCCGGCCGAGGCCCGGGCTCTCCACCACGACGCCCATCTCGCTGTTGACCCCCACCGAGCGCGGATCGAGGTTCATCGAGCCCACGAAGACGCGCTCGCGATCCAGCACCATGGCCTTGGCGTGGAGTCCCATGAACACCGACGAGGTGGGCGGCGTGTCGGCGGCGGTGACCTTCAGCGCCGCGTCGGGCCGGAGCTCGTGCAGCTCCACTCCCGCCTCGATCAGGTCCCGACGCCACAGCTTGTAGTGACTGTTGACGGCGGGGACGTCGGTCGTGGCCAGCGAGTTGGTCAGGATCCGGACCGTCACTCCGCGGGCGGTCAGGCCGCGCAGCAGCTCGATCATGTCCTGGTCGGGGATGATGTAGGCGTTGGCGATCAGGAGCTCGCGCTTGGCCGTCCCGATCAGGGTCGCGATGGCCCGCGGCATCCAGTGCCTGACCGATCCCTCCTCGGGCTGGTCCGCTACCACTCGGCTCTGGCCCGGCTCGAGGGTCGGCCGCAGGGCGTCGAGCTCCGCGGTCCAGTCCTGCGGCGCCAGCGGAAAGCGCGCGAGCTCGGGCGCGCGGGCGAGGCGAGCGCTGGCCTTCGCCATCATCTGGGGCAGATCGCCCGGCGTGGCCTCGAGGCCGAGGCGGGCGACCTCCGTGACCAGCGGGCTGTTCCAGTAGCGATCGAAGACGGCGGAGCCTTGCCGGGCCATCGGGCCCACCCCGAGCACGTCGAGGTCGTAGAAGTTGTACTTCGGGTTCAGCCCGAGATACTCGGCCCCGATGTTGCGCCCGCCGATGATGGCCACCCGGTTGTCGGCGACGAACAGCTTGTTGTGCATGCGGTGATTGAGCCGGGCCAGATCGCCGGCCGACTCGACCCCGCGCCCGACCAGCGAGCGGTTGTGCCACGGGTTGAAGAGTCGGATCGCAATGTTGGGATGCCGGTCGATCTTGGCGATGGGCGAGTCGCGCACCTTGCGCGTGTCCGCGTCCTTCATCATGGTGTCGAGGTCGTCGATGATCAGGCGGACCTTCACCCCACGATCGGCGGCCGCGACCACGCGCGTCATGAGCAGGACCCCGCTCGTGTCCCCCGCCCAGACGTAGTACTGCAGATCGAGCGTGGAGCGAGCGGAGTCCACGAGGGCGAGGCGCCACCGGAGACCGTCCTCGTTACGGTCGAGGAGGCGGAAGGCCGAAGCGTCCGGCCCGCTCGCGCCGCGGACGGCAGCCTCGAGCGCCGCCAGCGGTCCGGCCGCGGCCGGGGGCCGGGCGTATTCGGGAGCCGGCGGCGGTCCGGCAGGGGGCGCGCTGCTGCAGCCACCGAGCGCAACCGCGCTCGCCACGAGACACGCGACGGAGGCATTTCGCCAGCGGCGGAGGAGCCGCGGCCGTCTCACGTTGCCGGCGACCGAACGGTCAGGCGGAGGACTCCCGCGCCCAGCGTGCGTTCGCCTCCGCGAACGCCGATCGAGCATGCGCCATGTCGTACGGACGCTCCTCGAGGGTGTCCCCGGTCCACTCGCTGCGCTCGACGCCGAAGAAGTCGCCGCCGTAGATGTGGATCGCGCCGGTGAACGTCCGCAGGGGATTCGAGACCGCGTGGATGACGTTCTTGCCGAGCACCGCGACGTCCGAGACGTTCAGCTCCCGGTCCCCCGCGGTGGTGAGCCGCCCACCGTTCCGACGGTAGAAGACGTTGTCCTCGCGGCCGCCGTAGAGGCCGATGATCGCCCACATTCGGTGATCGTGCGGGTAGATGGCCATGCCCGGCGCCCAGACGACGTTGAGCACCGTCAGCTCCGGCGAATGATGGAGCGTCGAGATACCGCCCACCCGCGGCGTCCCGAGCGCCGCCTCGACGTCGGCGGGGCGAGCGACGACCGCGGTGAGCATCTCCTTGACCGCCGCTTCCGCGGCGGGTGATTCGAGCGCGGCGCGACAGTCTGCGACGAAGCGATCGAGGTCGAACATGCCGTCCTCCCTTCGTGTTCCCGCGGGAGCATGTTCCGCCAGCCCGCGATCCTGCGCAAGGCGATCCCCCGGGTCGGTCAAACCTCCTTGAACGACTCGGCGGGTGGTGCTACCACAGCGTCGAGGTCCAAGCACGGGGAGCGAGGGAGGGGACTATCAAGACGATGGCGAGCGCGTGGATGGCTGGTGCGATGGCCTGTCTCCTGGCGGCCGGTCTCCTGGCGGCCGGTCTCCCGGCCGTGGCCGGCGCCGCGACGGAATCGGAGCTGCAGTCGGCCGTGTTCCGCGCCAAGCCGGCGGTCGTCATGATCGCGGTGCGCATCGGCGCGACGGCGACGGTGCGCTGCAGCACCGGACCGCCCGCGGTCGTTCGGCCGGGCACCATCGGCGAGCTCGGGAGCGGGTCCATCATTCACCCCGACGGCTGGATCGTGACGAACGGCCACGTCGTGCAGCCGTATCAGGAGGGGGCCGACGGATCGTACGCGGTCGAGCTGCTCGAGCGGGCGGTAGCTTCGGCGTGCGCCGCCGAGCTCGACGGCCTGTCCGCACCGGCACGGACCGAGCGTATCCGCGCGCTCGCCGCGCAGCCTGACAACCGCGGCGGTCTGGTCGTCGAGCGGTCGCTCGAGGTCCACCTCTCCAACGGCAAGGCCTACGCGGCGGCGGTGAAGTTCTACAGCCCGCCCGCCTACGTGGTGCTCGGACCCCGCCAGGAGCGCGGCCGCGACGTGGCCATTCTGAAGATCGAGGACCAGGAGCTGCCGGTCGTCCGCCTCGCCCGGCACAGCACGGATCTGCACCTGGGGCAGGCGCTCTTCGTGATCGGCTTCCCGGGAGTTGTCGCCTCCCACGAGCTGCTCAGTCAGGCGACACGGTACGAGCCCTCGATCACGACCGGCCGCGTCTCGGGCTTCAGGGAGGACATCGGCGGGCAGCGCGTGATCCAGACGGACGCGGCCATCATCCAGGGCAACAGCGGCGGTCCGGTCTTCGACGATCGGGGCCAGGTGGTGGGCGCGGCGACCTTCACGTCGACCCAGGGGGACCAGGTCGTCCAGGGGTTCAACTTCCTCATCCCGGTGGAGACCATCCAGGAGGCCGCGCGCGCGGCGGGGGTCGTGCCCAAGGGCGACAGCATGTTCACACGGCTCTGGAACTACGGGGTGGACCTGTATGTGCGGGACCTCCACTACCGAGCCTACCGGAACATGAGCGCCGCGGACCGGATCCACCCGGGCTTCCCCGACGTGGAGCGCGTCCGCGAGGACTGCGACATCAAGCACAAGGAGCAGGGGTATCTGCACCGCGAGGAGGTGCAGTGGGCCCTGATGGGCGTGCTGCTCGTGGTCGGGATCGCCGGCGTGTGGTTCGGCGGGCGACGGGTCATGTTCGCGACGCGGGAAGGCATCCGCAGCATCGTCCGGGAGGAGCTCGCCGCGCGAGACGGCCCGTCCGGGCGCTGAGCGTTCCGCTCGCCTCCGCCTGGGTCGCGCCGGGAGTTTCCGGCCGGTCGTTTCTTCGCGCGCTTCCGCACGACAGCATTGCGGGACTCGAAAGGCCGATACGTGCTCTCCGGCGTCTGCCGTTCCGTGGCACGAGCCTTGCCCATCACCCTGTTCGAGTCCCAAGGGGAGGAGACGACCATGGACCACCGAGGACGCGGAAACACGACGAGCCACTGGCGAGTGGCCTTGGTCGCTGGCGCGGTCTGCGCTCTCGTCATGCTCCTCGAGGGATGTATCGCGAAGCGTGACATCGACGAGTGCAACAAGGGAGACCGCAGTCGGTGTCCGCAGGACGCCTCCCTCGCCGGCCGAGGGTGATGATCGTCAGAAGCGGTCGACGTCGATGACCGCCTTTGCGAAAGCCTGGGGCGCTTCCTGGGGCAGGTTGTGCCCGACGCCTCCCTTGATGAGCCGATGCGCGTACTTGCCGGAGAACTTCTTGGCGTAGGCGCTGGGCTCCGGGTGCGGGGCCCCGTTGGCGTCCCCTTCGAGGGTGATGGTCGGCACCGCGATGACCGGGCCCTCGGCCAGCCGCTTCTCCAGGTCGTCGTACTTCGGCTCGCCGTCGGCCAGGCCGAGCCGCCAGCGATAGTTGTGGATCACGATGGCGACGTGATCCGGGTTGCTGAACGACGCCGCGCTGCGATCGAAGGTGGCGTCGTCGAAGCTCCATTTCGGCGACGCGAGCTGCCAGATCAGCTTGGCGAAGTCGTGCCGGTACTTCTCGTAGCCGGCGCGGCCGCGCTCGGTCGCGAAGTAGTACTGATACCACTACTGGAGCTCCGCCTTCGGCGGCAGGGGCATCTTGCCGGGTTCCTGGCTGCCGATCAGATAGCCGCTCACGGAGACCATGGCCTTGCAGCGCTCCGGCCAGAGCGCGGCCACGATGTTGGCCGTCCGCGCGCCCCAGTCGAAGCCGGCGATGGTGGCTCGGTCGATCTTGAGGGCGTCCAGGAGCGCGACGGTATGGGCCGCGAGGGCCGAGGGCTGACCATTCCGCATCGCGTCGCCGGAGAGGAAGCGCGTGGTGCCATAGCCGTGGAGATGCGGGACGATCACCCGGTAGCCCGCCGAGGCCAGCCGCGGGCCACGTCGACATAGCTGTGAATGTCGTAGGGCCAGCCGTGCAGCAGAACGACCACCGGCCCCGCGGGGGGCCCGGCTTCGGCGTATCCCACGCTCAACACGCCGGCGTCGACCTGTTTCAGCGAGCCAAACGAGGTGTGCGCCCCCTGCCTGGCTCCGAGCGTGCGGGGCGGCGATCGAGGCCGATGTCCCGGGACCTGCCGTTCGTGCTCATCGGCGGACTCCTCTCGTCAGAGCTGCCGGACCACGATGCGATCCCACCCCCGCGTGAAGTCGATGAGGAACACGCCGTCGGCCGCTCGCGTGTCGTCCGCGGTCACGCGCACCTTCACGCGGTAGACGCCCGGCGGGAAGATCAGCACTCCGGACGGGCTCGGGGGCGCAGAGAAGCGGAGCTGGCTCGGCGCCGAGGCGAGGGTGAAGCAGAGATCCAGCGGGCGTGGCTGGTTCGCCTCCACGTTCCGCGGGCCGAAGTCGGGCTCGCGCGCCCACTTGAGGAACATGGGGGCGAGGAACCCCGGCGCGGGCACGGTCGAGCCGTTGCCGTTCCGCACGCTCACCTCGAGCAACCGGCCGCGGCAGGTCTGCGCCCCCACTCGCCCGGTGGTGCGAACCATGACGTGGCAGAAGTAGCCGGCCGCGCCCCCCGCGTCGTCGACGGCCCGGGTCTGGTACGTGGCCGCCGGGTCGAAGTAGACGGAGAGCCTCGGGCGCAGGGGATAGCGGAGCGCGCGGCGGATCCCGTCCCACATGACTCGATATGGTACGGGTGAGCGCGCCAGGATCGCAACCGATCAGCGAGCGCCCGACCCGTGGGGCGCGCTCACCTCGACGATCGAGGCGGGGCCGCTCGCGGCCGGCTGCACCTCGAGCTGGCGGTCGTGGAACGGCCGCAGCGTCGCCCGGTGGCCCACGCTGAATACCGTCGTCCCGGCCAGCCGCTCGCGCACCAGCCGGTAGAGGCGCTCTTCCGTGAGCTCGTCCACCGCGGAGGTCGCCTCGTCCAGGAAGAGCCACTCCGGCTTCTGGATCAGGGCCCGCGCGAAGGCGATGCGCTGCTGCTCGCCCGGCGAGAGCTGCAGCGCCCAGTGGCCGGCCTCGTCCAGGCGGTCGGTGAGCTTGGCGAGCCCCACCACCTCGAGCGCCTCCCGCAGGGCGGCGTCGTCGAGGCCGTCGGGGGGCGCCGGGTACGCGACCACGCGGCGGAGGGTCCCGATCGGGAGGTACGGCCGCTGCGGCAGGAAGAGGACGCGCGCCTTCTTCGCCTGACGGATCTCGCCGCGCCCGAACGGCCAGATGCCCGCGATGGCCCGGAAGAGGGTGCTCTTGCCCGACCCCGAGGCGCCGCCCAGCAGCAGGTGATCGCCCCGGCGGAGCGAGAGGTTCACCCGCGCGATGAGCGGCTTGCCGTCGGGCAGGTGCAGATCCACGTCGCGCACGAGCAGCTCCGCCGCGTCGCCCTCGGCGTGGCGAATGCCGTCGCCCATCGCGGTCTCGCGCCGCACGCGC
Source organism: Candidatus Methylomirabilota bacterium (assembly GCA_035948165.1). Taxonomy (GTDB): domain Bacteria; phylum Methylomirabilota; class Methylomirabilia; order Rokubacteriales; family CSP1-6; genus CAMLFJ01. The sequence goes on along the minus strand of DASZJM010000196.1, from coordinate 4,970 downwards.
TCGAGCGTGCGCTCGAAGCCGGCCAGCCGCGCCACCACCGAGCACCAGGCCGCGATCTCCTTGTACGAGACCACGAAGAAGCTGAGCGCGTCCTGGACCTGGTTGAACGCGCCCACCGTCTGCATGAGCCCGCCGAGCCCGAGCTCGCCGGCGAAGTAGCGCGGGGCGGCCACGATCGAGGGCACGATCCACGCGCCCTGCGAGTAGCCGGAGGTGAAGGTGGTGAGGCGCTTCTGCCGGCGCATGATGCCCCACCAGTTGCGCACCACCGCCTCGAACAGCCCGCGGAAGCCGTGCAGCTCGTCGGTCTCGCCGCGGTAGAGGGCCACGCCCTCGGTGTTCTCCCGGAAGCGCACTAGGCTGAAGCGGAAGTCCGCCTCGTACCGCTGCCGGTCGAAGTTCAGCCGGACGAGGGGGCGGCCGATCCAGTCGGTGAGCCAGGTGCCGCCCACCGCGTAGAGAATGGACACCCACACCATGTAGCCCGGCAGCACGAGGGAGTGGGCGCCGATCGGGACCGCGAGGGTTCCGGAGAGCGTCCACAGGATCGCCACGAAGGTCACCAGGGTCACGAACGCCCGGAGACCCCCCACGAAGAGCGCGAGGGTCTGGGAGATCAGGAGCTGGATGTCCTCCGCGATGCGCTGGTCGGGGTTGTCGGTCTCCCCGGCGACCAGCTGCATGCGGTAGTAGGCGCGGTCGGCCAGCCAGGCGCGGAGGTAGCGCTCGGTGAGCCAGCGGCGCCAGCGGATCTCGAGCATCTGGTTGAGGTAGAGCTGGTAGACGGCCAGGACGATGAACGCCCCGACCAGCCAGGCCACCTGCGCGAGCTGCCGGCGGAACATCTGGGAATTTTTTTCCTGCAGGGCGCTGAAGAAGTCGTTGTTCCACCGGTTCAGGAGGACGCTCAGGTAGACCATGCCGAGGGTGAGCGACACGATGACGAGCAGCAGGCCCAGGCCGGGCCAGCGGTCCTCCGAGACCCAGTACGGGCGGATGATCCGCCACGCGTCGGGAAGGGTGCGGCGAAGGCGGCCTACCGCGGGGTCGGCAGCGGCATCAACGGGGGGGCGGGACTGAGAGCCTTCCGGGTCGCGGCTCGCTGGACTCCGGTCCACTAGCGCCCCATCGGGAGTGTCGACCCTCGCCGCATTCTCGGATGCTACAACTGTTCGGCGACCGAGACCAGCGCGCGCCGCAGTGGTAGAGTCTGAACGATGCGTCGGCTCCTCCGGGTTCTGGGTCTGGTGATGATGGTCGGTGGCTGCGCGAGCCACGCGCTCGTGCCCGCCCCGCAGGCGACCGCGATCAAGCATCGCGAGCAGGCGCTCGCCCCGCACGCCGCCGCCATCCAGGATGCGATCCGGCAATCGGGACGCACGGGCGCGCTCGCCTTCGTCGACGCGCGGGACGGGCGGCTGGCCGTCCTGCCCGGCGACACGCCGGCGGACGCCTGGTCGCGCGCCGCCGCGTCGGGCTCCGGCGCGGCGCCCGATCGCGCGGCGGCTCCCGCCGTGCTCACCTTCGTCTACCGCGCGGACGTAGCGAAGGAGCCCGAGGCCGTCACGGTGGCCGCCCTGCAGGAGCAGGAGGCCCAGCGGGCCACCCTCGCCGGGCTCGACGGCGAGCTGCGCAAGCTCTCCGACGCGCTCGCGGCGACCCGCCGGGACACCCAGACCTCGCTCGACGCGTCCCGGCAGGAGACGCAGAAGGCCCTCGACGCCCTGACCGAGGAGCTGGCGGCGGCGCGGAAGTTCATGCTCCAGGTCGCGCAGCTCGGGTACCTGAACCAGGACATGAACGCGGAGAACGCGAGCGTGCTCAAGAAGGCCGCGGCGGCGAGCCAGGAGTCGAGCGCCAACTCGGCCAAGCTCGCGGAGAGCATGCGACAGCTCTCCGAGCATCTCGCCGCGCAGCTCAAGGATCTGGCCACGCGGCTCGACGCGATCCAGAACCGGATCAGCAACGTCAAATGACCCCGGGCCGAGTGCTCTCCGCCACCCTGGCCGTGCTGTCGCTGCCGCTGTGCCCGGCGGGGGCCGGAGGGGTCGACGCCGAGTGGGACGCGGCGGAGCGGACCACCCGGGAGCGCATCGCCGCGGCCAGCGCCGCCCTGCCGGGCGACGGGACCGGCCACAAGCTCGCCGCGCTGGCGGAGCAGGCCGGCGCGGATCCCCGGGCCTTCGCCGCGCTCGAGCGGGCCCAGGGCGAGTACGTCGCCCGCACCCTGAGCGAGTGGGGCGACGGGCCGGAGCGCAAGGCGCTCCAGGAGGCCGGGCTCCAGCTGCAGCGGAACGCCGAGCGGACCAGCGCCGCGCTGAGCACGGCCGCCGAGTCCGGCGACGCGGCCGCGATCCGCATGCTGCACTCCGGCGTGCTCGGGAAGATCGCCCGCCTGGAGGCGGCGGCCAAGGAGGCGGGCGCGCGGCTCGCCGGCCGCTGGGAGCGCGAGCGGGCCATGCGCGAGCGAGAGCGGGAGCAGCGCGAGCGAGAAGCCGCCGAGCGGGCGCGCGATCAGCGCCGCTGAGCCGCGGAAAGGATAGGCCATGCCACAGATTCCGGACCTGACGGATCCGCGCTACCTGGACGAGGTGGGCTGGTTCCTCTACCACGAGAAGTACCGGCGCGATCGCTTCGGCGGCTCCTACGACGCCGAGCGCCTCGCGTACTCCCGCCTCCTTCGCGACGAGGTGGCGGCGGCTCTGGGTCAGCCTCCGCGCTGGTTCGAGGACCGGACCGTGGTGAGCATCGGATGCGGCTGCACCGGCGACCTCGCCGCCTTCCCGGCGCGGGCGAAGGTCGCCATCGATCCGCTGCTGTATGCCTATCAGCACCTCGACATGCTGGTGGCGGACGAGGTTGGCGGCCGCACGCTCTACCTGTCCCTCGGGGCCGAGGATCTGCCCCTGCTGGATCGCTTCGCCGACCTCGTGATCTGCCGGAACGCGCTCGACCACATGCCGGATCCCCGCGTGGGCCTGAACGAGATCTGGCGCGTCCTGGCCGACGACGGCTCCGTCTTCGTGAGCGTCGACATCGGCGGCGAGCCGACTCCCGACGAGCCGACCGTGTTCTCGATCGAGAGCCTCCGCGCGCTCCTGCGGGAGCGCTTCGAGGTGATGACCTTCAGCGACGGTCATCGCCCGCACAGCGCCGGCCGCGCAGGCAACGTGCGGCTGCTGGCGCGCAAGATCCCCGACGCGCGGCGTCCGCTCGACAAGGCGCAAGTCTTACGAGCGTACGAGGCGCGCCTGCCGTAGCCGCGCGCCCGCCCCGACCTCACCCGCATCGATGAGCGCGGCGCCGTCGCTGGTCGTCCTCGGCATGATGGGCCGCATGCCCGTCGCCGGCGTCACCTGGCAGGTCCTTCACTACCTGGAGGGCTTCCGCCGGCTCGGGGTCACGACCTACTACGTGGAAGACACCGGCGAGTGGCCCTACGACCCCGACCGGAACACGATCAGCGACGATCCCGGCTATGCGGTGCGCTCGATCGGAACGCTGCTGGAGCGCTACGGCTTCGGGGCGCGCTGGGCCTATCGCGCCGCGGACGGCCGCGTGTTCGGCCTCTCCGCCGGCGAGCTTCGCCGGCTCCTCGAGCGGGCCGACGTGCTCGTGAACCTGACCGGCGCCACCGTCCTGCGCGAGGAGCACCTCCGGGTGCCGATCCGCGTCTACCTCGAGACCGATCCCGTGCTGCCCCAGATCGAGGTCGCGAAGGGCAACCCGTTCCACCTCGAGATGCTGAGCGCCCATACCCACCACTTCACCTACGGCGAGAACATCGGCCAGCCCGACTGCGGGGTCCCGGTCTCGCGCGTTCCGTACCGGCCGACGCGTCCGCCCGTCGTGCTCGACTGGTGGGCCTCCGAGGCGGCGCGGCCGGGCCCGTGCTTCACCACGGTGGCGAGCTGGCGGCAGGCCGGCAAGGACGTCGAGTGGCGGGGCGAGACCTACGCCTGGAGCAAGCACCACGAGTTCCTCAAGATCATCGACCTGCCGCGACGGACCTCCCAGCCCCTCGAGCTGGCCCTCGCGGTGAGAGGCCAGCCCGCCGCCGGCGCGGAGTGGGTGGCCCGCGACGCGGAGGACGTCGAGGCGATGCGGCGGCTCCGAGAGCACGGCTGGCGCGTCGTCAACGCGATGCCGCTCTCCCGCGAGATCGCGCCCTACCGCGACTACGTCCTGGGCTCCCGCGGCGAGCTCACGGTGGCCAAGGACCAGAACGTCCGCCTCCGCAGCGGCTGGTTCAGCGACCGCAGCGCCTGCTACCTGGCCGCGGGCCGCCCGGTCGTCACCCAGGACACCGCCTTCGGGAAGTTCGTCCCCACCGGGGAGGGGCTGTTCGCGTTCCGCGGGCTAGAGGACATCGTGGCGGCGCTCGAGACCGTGAACGGCGACTATGCGCGCCACGCGCGGGCCGCGCGCACGCTTGCCCTAGGCTACTTCAAGGCCGAGTCTCTCCTGGCCGATCTGCTGGCCGATTGCGGAGTCTCCGTCCCGTCGCATTGACGGGCGGCGAAGGGAGGCCCGCGCGTGCATCGAGCCCGGATCGCCTCCGTCGGATCGCTCGGGTGAGCGCGTCGAGCGAGCGCCGTCGGCTGGAGCAGGAGCTGGCCGCCCTGCTGGTCGAGCTCGGTGAGCTGCAGGACGAGTTGGAGGCATCGCCGACTGGGCCGCTCGCGCGCTTCCGGCGGCGCCGGCTCGCTCGGCGCCTCGCTTCACTCGAGCGCCGCATCGCCGATCTGCGCGCCCGCTGGGCCCAGCTCCCGCCGGATCCCGGCCCTTGACTGATCAAGAAGTCTTGATATATTGCCCGGCATGAAGCGGAGCGAGACGGTACGCCGCTTTCACGCGCTGGCCGACGAGACCCGGCTGCGGATCATCGATCGGCTGCGCGACGGCGAGGAGTGCGTCTGCAACCTGACCGGCCCGCTCGACATCGCCCAGTCGCGCCTGTCGTTCCACCT
>DASZJM010000195.1:0-12383 GCA_035948165.1 Candidatus Methylomirabilota bacterium | reverse complement strand
GGTGTGGAAGCCGATCAGGTCGGCCCCCAGCATCCCCAGCAGCAGCTCGTCCTGCCACGGGCAGATCGAGAACGCCTCGAAGTTCGGCCACGGGATGTGCCAGAAGATGGCGGTGCGCGCGTCCGGACGCTCGCGCTTGATCAGGCTCGGCAGCAGCGCGAAGTGGTAGTCCTGGATCAGCACCATCGGCGACTCGGTGCCCGCAATCTCCTCCAGCACCGCGGCCGCGAACTTCTCGTTCACCGCGCGGTACTGGGCCCAGTCCTCCGGCCGGAACAGCGGGCGGTTGTGCACGATGTGGCAGAGCGGCCACAGGCCCTCGTTGGAGAAGCCGTAGTAGTAGCCGGCCTCCTCCTCGGGGGTGAGCCAGATCCGCTTCAGGGTGAACCGCGGGTCGTCGGGCGGCACCCGGAGCCGGCCGCGCGCGTCCGCGGTCTCGCGGTCCGCGTCTCCGCTCGCCTGGGCGACCCACACGCCCCCGCACGCCCGCATGACCGGATCCATCGCGGTGACCAGACCGCTGGCCGGCGTCACCACCTGGATCTGGCCTTCCTTCCACACGTGACTGACCGGCTCGCGGTTCGAGACCACCACCAGCGGCCGCTCGCCGAGCCGCATCTTGGCGAACTGCTTGAGCCGTTCCTCGGTCCAGAGGGTCTGGCCGATCAGGCGCAGCGCGGCCTCCTCCTCGGCGGCGGCGCGGGCCCGCTGGAGGTTCTTGGCCAGCACCGTGACCTCCCGCGCGATGGGGCCGAAGAGGCTCTCGTCCGGCAGCTCGGGCGGGTCGATCGCGTGGCCGCGCCGCACCGCCTTGGTCCAACGCGCCATCTTGGCGAGCGGCTGGGTCAGGCTCATGCGGACGACCAGCAACGCGATGAAGGCGAGGGCGACCGCGAGGACGATGAAGCGGATGGCGTTGAAGCGCCAGAGCTCCCACTCCGCGGTCTCCAGGTCGCTCGCGTCCAGGAAGATCACCAGCGCGCCGGCCGCCTTGTCGTCTCTCAAGATGGGGTCGGCGTAGACGTAGCGGCTGGTGCCGCCGACCTTGCGGAAGCCGGTCTGCACCGCCCCCGACGTGAGCGCCCAGGTCGCCTCGGGCGGCGGGTTCTCGAGCTGCTTGGTCACGTCCGGCGTGGCCGCGATCAGCGACGCCACGCGATCGTAGACCGCGAGCCCGAGATCGGGCTTGCTGAACTTCTTGATCAGCCGGTCGATCTGCGGCTTGCTGACCCGCGGGCCGAGGGCGGGCTCGAGCACCTCCTTGAGCCCCTCGCTCACGAGGGACGCGCGCCGGTCGAGCTCCCCGGTCAGCCGCTGCCGATCCTCGAGGAACTGGAAGTACGCGAAGGCTCCGACCACCAGGAGGCACGCCAGCCACAAGCCCGCGACGAGCCGGAGCTGGAACTTCAAACCTGGCTCCCCGCGGTGGCGCCCTCGGCCAGCGCGCCCAGCAGCTCCTGGACCTCGCCCACGTCGCTCAACCGGTACGCGGCCTTGGACGCGGGCACCGTGTCGCCCACGCGAATGGTGAGGGCCAGGCCCTTCAGCACCTCGAAGGCGTGCTCGTCGGTCCAGTCGTCACCGAGGTAGAGCCAGAGCGCGGGGCCGGCCCCGGCCGGCAGCACGTGCTCCTGGATCCATCGCGCGCACTCACCCTTGGTCCACGCGACCTGGGGCAGCACCTCGATCACCTTGGTCCCGTGGAAGATCTTGAGCCGGCTCCCCTGCTCGCTGATGGCCCGGGCCAGCTCGATCTCGACGCGGCGGATCTCGTCGGGCGCCACGTGCCGGTAGTGGACCGCGACCGCGAGCCCCTTGGCCTCGACCCGCATGCCGGTCACCCCGGGGGCGCGGCGGGCTAGCGTCTCGCCCACCGCGCACAGCATGGCCTGCTGGGCGAGGGCGTCGGGATGGCGGAACTCGAGCCCCGGCCCCGCGATTTCGAGGCCGTGGCAGCCGGCATAGATCACCTCGGGGATGGCCACCCGCTCGCGCAGGTCCTCGAGCCCGCGCCCCGAGATCACCGCGACCGAGCCGCGGGGAGAGCGGGCGATCCGCAGGAGCTGCTCCCGGGTCTCCTCGGCCAGGATCGCGTCGGCCGGATCGTCCACGATCGGCGTCAGCGTCCCGTCGTAGTCGGTCATCAGCAGGAGCCTCCCCTCGCCGGCCACCCAGTCGCCGACCCAGCCCAGCAGGCGCGCCAGATCACTCATGCGCGGCGCTCCCGGCAAGGGGACGCCGTCGGTACCGCCTGGACACATCGCGCGCTCGGTATCGACATGGCGCATCTTGCGAACGAGAACCACCGGGTCCGGAAGGCAGACGTCAGCATAGCGAGCGGGCGAGGGCCGGTCAAGGGTGACGGGCCGTCAGGACCTCGGATACGGGTCGCCGCCGCGCTCCAGCGCGCGAAGCCCGCTGTCCGCGATGCGCGCGGTGGAGCCGGCGAGGCCCCAGTCGCCCCCGAAGGCGTAGTAGTGGGAGAACCCGCCCTCGTCCAGGCGCGCGAGCATGGCGTCACCGCCCTCCTGGATCAGGAGCAGCACGCGATCCGACCGGCACGTGGCGGCGACGCAGCCGGTGACCGCGACGTAGTTGCGGTCGCCGATCCGCACGCCGCGCGGCGGCTCGGTGCGCTCGAGAAACGGCATCGCGCCCCGCACCAGCTTGCCGCCCGGCTGCCAGTCGGCGCCGAACATCTGGCGGATCTTGTCGCGAAGCTGCGGGTTGTTGACGACCTCGGGCCCGGTGCGGCCGAACGTGGCCTCGCGCGGGCCGCGCTCGAGCACGCCCGACATGGGCGGGGGCGGCGTCCCCGCCGGAGGCTCGATCGTGCAGGCCACGCTGAGTCCGCTCACCGTGAGGGCCAGGGCCAGGCATCGCGGTGCTGCGCCGAGCAGTCGGCTGCGCATACGATCTCCTCTCCGAGCGCTTTGAAATCCGGAGGGAAAGGTCGCAACCCCCGTGCCACTGGCTCGATGACCAGATGAGGCCGAAGTCTCGCGAGCTTAGATCCCGATCGGCACCCGCCGGCCGGGGCCCGGTCGGAAAGACTTACCGAGGTTGGTAAGTGTTACACGCCCTAGCGGGGCGCCTTCGAGAGCTCGTCGGCCAGCAGGTAGGCCTTATCGGCCAGCGTGAAGGCGCGCTGCACATCGCGGGTGGAGAGCGCCTCCTTCGCCTTCGAGAGAAAGCTCTGGATCGTCAGGTAGTTCTCCCGCTGCTCCCGCACCAGCCGGGAGGGGTCGATCTTCTGCACGAGTCGCTCGGTCCCCTCGATGCGCCGCTCCGCCTGGCTCTTGATGCGCTGCTCCTCCTCGGCGCTGGCCTGCGGGGCGAGCACCGGCGGCGGGACGTTCGGCGGAATGGCGGCGGTGCGGGGCGGCGGGACTGGCGCGGCCGGCGCGGCCGGAGGCGGCGTCGGAGACTGCGGCTCGCGAGCCGTCGGCGGCGGCGTGACGGGCTTGGCCGACCCGGGCGCGGGCTCACGGGAGGACGGCGCGGGACGGGAGGCGGTGGCCGGCTCCTCGTCCACCGTCGCGGCCCGCGGCGACGGCATCGCGGGCGCGGGCAGGAACAGATCGCTCACGCTCGCGCAGCCGCCGAGGGCCACGGCCAGGATCGGGAGCCAGAACACCGCGCGGGCCAGCATCAGCGCACCGGCAAGCGGACGATCACCGCGGTGCCTCGCCCGGGCTGGGACTTCGCCTCGACGACGCCGTCATGCAGCTGCACGATGCGGTACACCACCGAGAGGCCGATCCCGCTGCCGCCGGGCTTGCTGGTGTAGTAGAGCTTGAAGATCTTGTCGATGTCCTCGGGGGCGATCCCCACCCCCTGATCGGTGACGGTCACCCGCACCCACTCGAGCCCTTCCGGCCGCGTGCGGATCCGCACCGCCCCGCCTCCCGGCATGGCCTGGATCGCGTTCTGCACGATGTTGATGAAGGCCTGGCGCAGCAGCTCCTCGTCGGCGCTGACCGACGGCAGCCCCGCGTCGAGGTCCAGGATGAAGCGCACCCCGAGGCTCTGGCCCTCGGCCTCGAGCAGCGCGCTCACGCTCTGGAGCATCGAGTTGAGATCGACCGGCTTGAGGGTCAGCTCCTGGGGCCGCATGAACTTGAGGAAGCCCTGCACCACGCGGTCGAGCCGCCGGATCTCGCTGCCGATGACCTCCAGGCTCTGCCGCACGTCGGGACCGGCCGTCTCGAGCCGCTCCTTGAGCAGCTCCACGTGGATCATCATCGCGTTCAGCGGGTTCTTCACCTCGTGCGCCACCCCGGAGGTGAGGCGGCCCAGCGCGGCGAGCTTCGCCGAGTAGCTCACGAGCGACTGCACGGTCTTGATCGACTCGAGATCCTTCAGCAGCACCGCGACGCCCATCACCCGCTGCGCGTCCTGCATGTGGAAGGCGGAGACGAGGAACTCCTTCTCGCGGCCGTCCTGGGGGAGCACCACGGTGGCGTTGCGGATCCCGGACGCGCCGCCCACCACCTGGTCCACGAAGGGCAGCAGGGGGTGGGTCGGATCGAGCACCTCGTGGATCGGCAGCCCCACCGTCTGCTCGAGCGAGAGCCCCACCACCGTCTCGGCCACCCGGTTGAAGAACAGGATGCGCCGCTCCGGGTTCAGGAAGATGACCCCGTCCTCGAGCTGGTCGACCACCTGCTGCAGGTGCGCCTTCTCGCTGAGCGTCGACAGGCGGTCCGCCTGCAGCTCGCGGCCCAGGCGCGAGAGCTGGGCGGACAGCTCCTGGAACTCGTCGCCGCCCACCACCGGGGTGGCCTCGATGGGCTCGCCGCGGCGGATGCGGTCGACCTGGCCCACGATGGCGCGGATGGGCCGCACCGTGAGCTGGGCCAGGACCATCGCGGCCAGCCACGCGAGCGGCAGCGCCACCGCGGCCACCGCGAGGCTCTGCTGGAGCGACGCGGTCACCTCGCGGCGGAGGAGCGTGGTGGAGACGCCGAGCCGGATCGAGCCGAACAGGCGGTCGTTGAGCGTCACCGGCAGCACCGTCTCGTAGGTGCGCCCGGTGTTGTAGAGGGCGGAGAAGCGGCTCAGGGTGTCGAGCTTCAGGAGGCCCTCGAGGCTCGGGCGCTCGGGCGCGGACTGCCCCTCCTTGCGCCGCTCGGTGTGCAGCAGCACGGTGCCGGAGGCGTCCGAGATCAGCGCGTAGAGGAGATGCGGCGAGTAGCCCACGCTCGAGTCGAGGAAGCTCCGCAGCTCGGGATCGTCCCGCAGCGCGTCGGCCGGGTCGGCGTTCGGGCTGCGCTGGAGCGCGCGGCCACTCTGCGAGTAGATCTGCTTGGCGATCAGCTCCGCCTGCTTGATCGCCTCCTGCACCACCACGCGGCTCACCTGGGAGAGCTGGATCGCGGTCGCGGTGGCGACCACCAGCAGGGTGAGGAGGGTGACGACCAGCGCCTCACGCCCGCGGACTCCGAGCCGCATGCTAGCTGCCGTAGGCCTTGAGCTTGTTGTGCAAAGTCTTCAGGCTGATGCCGAGCACGTCGGCGGCGCGGGTCTTGTTGTTCCCGTTGGCCGCGAGGGTCTTCAAGATCAGCGCCTTCTCCGCGTCCTCCAGGCTCGTGCCCACCCGGAACGAGACGCTGTCGGGCCCGTCGGCGGGCTCGGCCGCCCGCAGCGAGGGCTTGGGCGGGATGTGCTTGGGCAGGATGGTGTCGCCCTCGCACACGATGATGGCCCGCTCGAGGGTGTTGCGCAGCTCGCGCACGTTGCCCGGCCACGACTGGGCGAGCAGCCCGCTCAGCACGCCCTCGTCCAGCGAGCGGATGTGCTTGTCGTAACGCGCGTTGAACTCCTCGATGAAGGCCTGCACCAGGGCCGGGATGTCGTCGCGCCGCTCGCGGAGCGGCGGCATGACCAGGCTCACGACGTTCAAGCGGTAGTAGAGGTCCTCGCGGAACGTCCCCTCCTGGATGGCCTTGACCGGATCCTTGTTGGTGGCGGCCAGCACCCGCACGTCCACCTTGATCTCGGTCTTGCCCCCGAGGCGGCGGACGGTGCTGTCCTGCAGGATGCGCAGGAACTTGGCCTGGGTCCCCGGGTTCATCTCCGCGATCTCGTCCAGGAAGATCGTGCCCTCGTGGGCCAGCTCGAAGCAGCCGGGCCGGCGCTCGAGCGCGCCGGTGAACGCGCCCTTCTCGTGGCCGAAGATCTCGCTCTCGAGCAGGGTCTCCGGGATGGCCGCGCAGTTGACCGCCACGAACGGGCCCTTGGCCCGCGGGGACAGCTCGTGCAGCGTCCGGGCCACCAGCTCCTTGCCGGTGCCGCTCTCGCCGCTGATCAGCACCGCGGCGGGCGTCGGGGCCGCGACCTCGATGAGCCGGTAGACCTCCTGCATGCCCGCGCTCGTGCCGACGAGCCGCCCCATGCCCCACACCTGGCTCAGCTTGCGCCGGAGCAGCGCGACCTCTCGGAGAGCTTCGCCGCGCTCGGCCGCCTTGGGGATCAGGACGCGCAGGCGCGCGACGTCGACCGGCTTGGTCAGGTAGTCGTAGGCGCCCTCTTTCATCGCGGTGACCGCGGTGTCGATCGAGCCCTGCCCGGTCAACAAGATGACCGAGGCGTAGGGCACGTCGCTCTTGAGCGCGCGCAACAGCTCGAGCCCGTCCATCTTCGGCATCACCAGGTCCGAGAGGACCACCGAGGGCAGGCCGGCCGCCGCCTTGGCGAGCGCCTCCTGCCCGTCGCCCGCCTCGTCGACCTCGTAGCCCCAGCGGGCCAGGAGCGCGGTGAGACCCTGGCGGGCCGGCTCCTCGTCGTCGACGATCAGGATCTTGAGGGCCATGGGCCGGCTCGCCCCCTAGTGGGCGGGCAGCGCGCTCCGGAGCGCCGGGTACCAGCGGCCGAGCACCGAGTCGTTCACCAGGATCGTCTCGTCGCGCACCGCCCCGGTCGAGACGAGCGAGAACCCGACCCCGATCAGCTCGGCGAGGCGCTCCACGTACTCGCGCGCCTTCGACGGCAGCTCCGCGTAGTCGCGCATGCCGTGGGTCGAGGTCTGCCAGCCGGAGAGCTCCTCGTAGACCGGCTCGGCCTCGTGCCAGATGCGCTCCTCCTCCGGGAAGTCGGTCAGCACCTCGCCGCGGTAGCGATAGCCCACGCAGATGCGCACCGTCTCGCACCCGTCGAGCACGTCGAGCTTGGTGAGCGCGATCGTGTCGAGGCCGTTGATGCGCGCCGCGTAGCGCAGCGCCACCGCGTCGGCCCAGCCGCAGCGGCGCGGCCGCCCGGTGACCGCTCCGTACTCGTTGCCGCGGGCGCGGAGCTTGTCCGCCATCTCCCCGCTGACCTCGGTCATGAACGGGCCCTCGCCCACCCGCGTGCAGTAGGCTTTCGAGATGCCGAGCACCCCGTCGAGCTTGGTGGGCGGCACCCCGGTGCCGGTGGAGGCGCCCCCCGCGGTGGTGCTCGAGGAGGTGATGAACGGGTAGGTCCCGTGGTCGATGTCGAGCATGGTGCCCTGGGCGCCCTCGAAGAGGACGGAGCGGCCCGCCTCGATCCAGCGGTGCAGCAGCAGCGCGGTGTCGGTGATGTAGGGTGCGAGCCAGCCCGCGTAGCGCAGGTAAGTGCCCAGGATCCCGTCGACGGTGAAGGTCTGCTCGTCGTAGATCTCGCGGAGCAGCCGGTTCTTCTGCTTGATGTTGAACTCGAGCTTCTCGCGGAAGAGCCGCTCGTCGAGCAGGTCGGCCATGCGGATGCCGATGCGCGCCGCCTTGTCCGCGTAGGCGGGCCCCACCCCCTTGCCGGTGGTGCCGATGCGGCGGTCGCCGGCCTGCGACTCCGAGGCGCGGTCGAGTGCCGGGTGGTACGGCATGATCAGGTGCGCGTTCTTGGAGATATAGAGGTTGCCGTCGAGGGACACCCCGCGCTGCACCAGCGACTCCATCTCCTCGATCAGCGAGGCGGGGTCGATCACCACCCCGCAGCCGATCACGCAGCGGACGCCGCTGTGGAGGATGCCGGAGGGGATGGACTGGAGGACGAACTTCTCCTTGCCCACCACCACCGTGTGGCCCGCGTTGTTGCCGCCCTGGTAGCGCACGACCACGCCCACGTGGGGGGCCAACACGTCCACGATCTTGCCCTTCCCCTCGTCGCCCCACTGCGCCCCGACCACCACGATGTTAGGCATTGCCCCCTCCCATCTCCGGAAACTCTCGCCGCGGGTCCGCGAGCAGGTCCGGCAGCCGCACCGTCCGCTCCGCCCCCGCATCCCCCGCCCGCAGGTCCACCACCGCGACGCGATCGGGGTCCGTGCCGTCGCCGCCGATCACGAGCGCCCAGACCGCGCGCTGCCCGCGCGCATAGGCGAGCGACTCCGCGAGCGGGCGGCTGATGATGTCGCGCGCCACCGCCGCTCCCGCGTCGCGCAGCCGCCGCGAGATCGCGAGCGCCCGCGTCTTGTCCGCCGTGAAGTCGATCACGAAGAAATCGGGCCCGGCCAGCCGGGGCTCGGCCCCCTGCGACTCCATGGCCAGGAGCGCCCGTCCCGTCTCGAAGGCGAAGCCGGTGGCCGGACAGTCGTAGCCGAAGCGAGCCAGCATCTGGTCGTAGCGCCCGCCCCCCACGAGGGGCGCCCCCAGGCCGGTCACATAGGCCTCGAAGTGTACGCCCGAATAGTAATCGAAGCCGCGGACTTCGCCCAGGTCCAGGAGCACCGAGTCGGCCAGCCCGTAGGCCCGCAGCAGGCGGTAGACCTCGGCCAGGTTCGCCAGGGCCGCCTCCGAGCGCGCGTTCTTGACCAGGCGCTCGGCCCGCTCGAGCACGTCGCCCCGGCCGTAGAGGGTCGGCAGGGCCAGCAGGAGCTCGCTGACCGCCGCGGGGGCGGCGAGGTCCCCGACCAGGCGCTCGAGGGCCGAGAGGTCCTTGCGGCCGAGGGCATCGCGCAGCTCGCCGGCCGCCACAGGGTCGACCGCCAGGTCCTCCAGGATGCCGCGGAAGAAGTCGGCCTGGCCCACGTCGATCTGGAACCGCTCGAGTCCCAGCGCGCGCAGCCCCTCCACCGTCATCGCGATCATCTCGGCGTCGCCCTCGGGGTTCGGCAGCCCGATCAGCTCCACCCCCGCCTGGTAGAACTCGCGGTAGCGGCCCACGTGCGGCTCGTCGTAGCGGAACACGTTGGTGACGTAGTGCAGCCGCAGCGGCTTGGGCTCCTCGCGCATGCGGGTGGCCACGATGCGCGCGATCTGCGGGGTCACGTCGGCCCGCAGGGCCAGCAGCCGCCCGCTCTCCCGGTCCACCATCTTGAACATACGCTCCTGCAGATCGTGGTCGGTGCCGGGCGAGAGGACGTCGAAGTACTCGTACGCGCTCGTCACCACCTCCCGGTAGCCCCAGCGCCGGAAGACCTCGAACAGGCGCTCCTCGACCGCGCGCTTGCGCGCCGCCTCGTCGGGCAGATAGATCTTGGCGCCCTTGGGCAGTTGGGTCGGCTGGCTCTTGCGGGGCATGCTCACGACTGAGCCCTCAGGCGGCGGCGCCGTCGGCCAGGTGGATCAGCGAGTTCATCCGGTGCAGCGTCGTCCAGTCGTCGCGGAACTCGAGCTCGGAGATGCCGGTCGACGAGAGCTGGAACGACCAGAGCCGATCCAGCCCCAGGCCGAGCGCCTCCAGGATCAGGAGGCGGCCGGTGATCCCGTGGGACACGAGGCAGATGGTCTGCCCCTGGTGCGCGGCCCGCAGCGCGGCCAGCCCCGCGAGGGCCCGGTCCCGCACCATCGCGAGGGTCTCGGCGCCGGCCCAGGCCGCCTCGTGCGGGGCCTCGGCCCACGTGCGGTGGGCGTCGGCGAACCGCGCCTGGACCTCGTCGCGGGTCAGCCCCTCCCATTCGCCGAAGCCCATCTCCCGAAAGGCGTCGGTCTCCTGGACGGGCAGCCCGTGGGGGGCCGCGATGATGGCCGCGGTGTCGCGGGCCCGCGCGAGCGAGCTCGACCACACCGCGTCGAGGCGGGTGGTGGCGAGCAGCCGCGCGGCCGCCTCCGCCTGCTCGCGGCCGGTCGCCGAGAGCGGGACGTCGCGCCAGCCCTGGAAGCGGCGCTCGCGGTTCCAGTCGGTCTCGGCGTGACGCAGCAGCAGCATGCGCATGGCGATCAGCGCTCGGCGAAGACCTTCTGGGCCGCCCGGACCCCGGCGCCGAAGTCGACCGGCTGCCCCAGCTCGTGCAGCACCTGCTCGAGCGCGGCCAGCGCGATGACGACGTCGAACTCGGCCACGTAGCCCATGTGGCCGAGGCGGAAGACCTTGCCCTTCATCTCCCCCTGCCCACCCGCGATCGTGATGTTGTGCGAGGTCGAGTACGTCGAGAGGACCGCCTCGCTGTCGAGGCCGCGCGGCGCCACCACCGCGGTGAGCGCGGGGCTCGGCGACGCCTTGGCGAACAGCTCGAGCCCCAGGGCCTCGGCGCCCGACCGGGTGGCCCGGGCCAGGCGCTCGTGACGGCGGAACACCGCCGGGAGCCCCTCGGCCTCGAGCATCTTGAGCACCTCCCGCAGCCCCACGAAGATGGAGACGGCCGGGGTGAAGCGGCATTCGTTCCGCGCCACGAACTTCCGCTCGGCGGCGATGTCGAAGTAGTACTTGGGAAGGCGCGAGGCCTTCACGTGACCCCACGCCTTCTCGGAGAGCGCGCAGAAGGAGAGCCCGGGCGGCAGCATCAGGCCCTTCTGCGATCCCGCCACCACCAGGTCCACGCCCCACTCGTCCATGCGCAGGTCGGCGATGCCGAGGCTCGACACCGCGTCGACTATCAAAATGGCGCCACTGACGCGGGTCGCCGCGGCGATGCCCTTGACGTCGTGGAGCACGCCGGTGGAGGACTCGCTCTGCTGCATCAGCACCGCCTTCGCCTCGGGGTGCTGGCGCAGCGCCTGCGCGAAGGCCTCGGCGGGCACGGTCTGGCCGAACGGCGCCTCGAGCGGGATGACGTTCATCCCGTACCCGCGGCAGATCTCCTCCCAGCGCTCGCCGAACTTGCCGGCCCGCAGCACCAGGACCGTGTCGCCCGCCGACCGGGTGTTGACGACCGCGGCCTCCATCGCCCCGGTGCCGGAGGAGGTGAACGGGACCACGTCCTGGCTGGTCTGGAAGAGCCGCTTGAGCCCAGCCCGGACGTCGATGAAGAGCGCCTCGTACTCCGGGGTCCGGTGGTGGATCATCGGCTGGGCCATCGCCAGCAGGACGTTCGAGGGCACCGGGGTCGGGCCCGGCGCCATCAGGTAGTACTTCTTCATCGCAAGCTCCTTAAGGGCAGGCTCCTCGTGGGTCGGGTTGACCGGACCACGGTATCAGAACCGTCCGATGCCTTGCAACGCGCCGCCCCTTGTGAAGGCCCGTACGAGCCGCGAGGAAGCCAGCGAGAAGGCGCGCATGTGTGGGCCTCGCGAGGCTGCGCCGAGCCTCCGTTATCGCAACAAGCGGCAGCTCGCACGGTACAAATTACTCCTTTCCCCCAGAATCCTGCTGGCTGATAGAGTTGGCGCATGAAGCAGCCGGGGAACCAGAAGGTGCCCTTACAGGGTGAGTTCTGCAGCGTCGAGAAGTCGAGGGGTTGGGGGCGTGCTTGCTGACGTGCTTGCTGGGGCCGCCTCCTCGGGCATGTAGTGGGCGTAGGTCTTGAACAGGACGGTGGCGGAGCGCCACCCGCCCTGCTTCTGGACGTAGAGTGGGTTCGCGCCCCGCGAGAGCATGATGCTCGCGAAGCTGTGCCGGAGGGCGTGCGGCTTCCGGTACGGGACGCCCGCCGCCCTGAGGATTCGCCTCCAGTCCCTGTCGAACTGGGAGGCGCTGGTGGGCCACAGACGGGACTCGGCATCGGGGGCCAGGGCGACAACGAGGGAGAGACCATCAAGCGCGCGCCTGGTGTGCGCTCCGGCGTCCTGGGGCCGCCAGACGGCCCGGTCCTCCGTCACCGGGTGGAGCACCGACACCTTCCTAACAGAGTGGGCGTTCTTGGTGGGGCCGCGCCCGAACCGGCCCTGGCTGCCCTGCACATGGACAACACCGTCGGCCCCCACGTCCTGCCGCCGGAGGCCCATCGCCTCGCCTGGCCGCAGCCCGCCCTGGGCCATGACCTGGATCAGCACCGCGACGTGGAGGTCGATCTCGCGGGCCGCCCGCAGAATGCTCCGAAGCTCCGAGGACGTGAAGGCCTCCACCGGCTCGGGCGCGACAGGACGCCAGAGGCGCTCCCCGGACCGCATGGGGTTGGTGGCCAGGAGCCCGAGCTTCACGCCGTGGTCCAACACCATCCGCAGGGTCGGCAAGCTCGCCTTGATCGTACTGTCTGAGAGGGCGTTCCGGGTGGCCGCGATGAAGCGCTGCACCTCGAGTGTCGTGTTGGTGGTGATCGGCTTGGA
>DASZJM010000194.1:0-1530 GCA_035948165.1 Candidatus Methylomirabilota bacterium | reverse complement strand
CCGGCGCCCGCCAGCGCACGCGACGGGCGAGCGCCACGACGGCGCGCGCGCCCAGGGCCAGCAGGAGCAGCGCGGCCGCGAGGCCGGCCGCGAACAGCGCGCCGATCTTCCAGGAGCCGGCCTGCCAGAGCGCGAGCCCGGTCAGCCCGAGCGCGATCGGCCCCGCCGCCGCCCACGGCCGGCGCCCGGGCAGGTGGGGCTCGACCTCGTGGCGCAGGATCAGGGCGGGCGGCACGCGGCGGATCTGGAGCAGCGGCCACAGCGCGTAGAGCAGGCTCACGCCCACGCCCATCGCGACGCCGCCCAGGACCGCGCGGAGCGAGAACGCGAGCTGCAGATCGATCGGCAGGAGCCGGGTGAGGGTGGGCGCGAGCAGCGGCTGCACGAGGCTGCCCAGAAGCGCGCCGCCCACGCTGCCCCCCAGGCCCAGGAGCGCGGTCTGTAGGAGGTACGCGGCGAGCAGCGGCCGCCAGCCCGCGCCGAGCGCCTTCATGATCGCGATGGTGGCTCGTTTCTCCTTGACGAAGGCGCTCACGCTGACCGCCACCCCGATGCCGCCCACCATGAGGGCGACCAGCCCGGTGAGCCCCAGGTACATGGTGAGCTGGTCCCAGAAGCGGCGCAGGCCGGGCTGCGCCTGCGTGTAGGTCGTCACGCGCTGGGCGGCGGGCAGGCCGGCGGCGAGTCGATCGCGGAACGCCTCCGCGCTCGCGCCCTCCGGGAGCCGGAAGAGCGTGCGGTAGCGCACGCGGCTGCCCGGGCGGACGAGCCCGGTGCGATCGAGGTCGGCGGCCGCGATCATCACGCGCGGGCCGAGCGAGAACACCCCCACCGCGCGGTCCGGCTCCTTGAGGACGACGCCCGAGACGGTGAGCTCGGCCTCGCCCACCCGGAACCGGTCGCCGACCCGCAGGCCGAGGCGGGCGAGCAGGGACTCGTGCACGAGGGCGCGCCCGTCCCCGATCAGCTCCTCGAGCGGGCGGGGTGGATCGGTCACCAGCGCGCCGTAGAACGGGTAGCCCGGCTCGACCGCCTTCAGCTCGACGAGCTGGGTCCGCGACGGATCCACCTGCGCCATCGCGACCAGCTCGCGCACCCGGGTGACCGTCACCCCAGCGGACCCGGGCGGCGGGATCGGCACGGCCGGGTCGTCGAGCGGCAGCGGCTGGGTGCTGCGGATCTCGACGTCGCCGCCCATCAGCGACTTGGCGGAGCGGGCCACCGTGCGCTCGAGGCTGTCCGCGAAGCTGCCCACCGCGACCAGCGCGCTCACCCCGAGCGTGACGCACGCGAGGAAGTAGCCGAAGTGCCGCCACGCGCCGCGGGTCTCGCGCCAGGCGAGCCGGAGGACGAAGCGGCTCACTCGTCGCTCACGATGCGGCCGTCGTGGAGGGTGATCACCCGGTCGGCGTGGGCCGCGAGCGCCGCGTCGTGGGTGACCAGCACGAGCGTGCTGCCGAGCCGCCGGTTCGCGCCCACCAGCAGCTCGATGATCTGCTTGCCGGTCGCGGAGTCGAGGTTGCCGGTGGG
>DASZJM010000193.1:0-1845 GCA_035948165.1 Candidatus Methylomirabilota bacterium | reverse complement strand
GCGACTGGTCGCCATTTCCGGTATTGGGACCTCGCGTTGCCCTCGACACCCCGGACCTCGCTTCCACGCGGTACTCCTCCGCCGCTGACGCCCGAGCTCCGCCCCTCTCCTAGGCAATTCCTCTTGTAGTACCGGCGGCTGACCGCCGCCGCAATCCGTGCCGTAGAGCGATTCCAACGCAAGTGCCGTCGGGTCGACGCTTCCGGGCGCCGGCGCCGACACGGAGATCGAAAATTGCTGACGCCAGTTGTCTGCCCCGCGCTCGGCCATCGCTGCTCTCCCGCCCGCCCTCTCTGCTCGGGCCACTAGGCGGAGTCACCCGGCATGTGCGGAATCGCCGGATTCGTGGTGAATCGCCCGCGGGAGAACCGCCTCGAGGTACTCGGGCGGATGACGGCGGCGCTCCGCCATCGCGGGCCCGACGACGAGGGCGCCTACATCGACGATCACGTCGCGCTCGGCGTCCGCCGGCTCGCGGTGATCGACCCGGCCGGCGGTCGGCAGCCGATCGCGAACGAGGACGGAACCATCCAGGTCGTGCTGAACGGAGAGATCTATAACTTCACCGCCTTGCGCGACCGGCTCGAGCGCCGCGGCCACCGGTTTCGCACCCGCTCGGACGCCGAGGTCATCGTGCACGCCTACGAGGAGTCGGGAGCGGAATGCGTCCACGACCTCGACGGCATGTTCGCCTTCGCGCTCTGGGACGGGACTCGGAAGAGCCTCCTGCTGGCGCGCGACCGCATGGGTGAGAAGCCCCTCTACTACCATGCCGGCCCGGACGCCTTCGTGTTCGGGTCGGAGCTGCGCGCGCTCCTCCAGCACCCCGACGTGCCCGTGACGCTGAGTCTCGAGAGCGTCGCCCGCTACTTGCTGTTCGAGTGCATTCCCGCGCCCCATTCGATCCTGTCCGACATCGCAAAGCTGCCTTCGGGCCACACGCTGGTCGTATCCCTGGCTGACAAGCCGCGGCTCGCCCGCTACTGGGACCTCCGCTTCCGGCCGGACAACTCCCTCGGCGAGCCGGAGTGGCGCGAGCAGCTACGAGCCCAGCTCGACGCTTCGGTGAGAAGCAGGCTGGTGAGCGACGTGCCCCTCGGGATCTTCCTGAGCGGGGGCGTCGATTCCGGGGCGATCGCCGCGGTCGCGGCCCGCGCGAGCCGGCCCGGCCCCCTCCGCACCTTCGCCGTGGGCTTCGAGGAGCCCACCTACGACGAACGGCCGTTCGCCCGGCAGATCGCCGAGCACTGCGGGACCGAGCACCACTCGATCGTCTTCTCGGCCCGTGACGTCCTCGGACTCATGGACGACGTGGGCGGGCTCCTCGACGAGCCGCTCGGCGACGCATCCTTTCTGCCCCGGTACGCGCTGGCGCGGGCGGCCCGCGGCACCACCACGGTCGTCCTGAGCGGAGACGGCGGCGATGAGCTGTTCTGCGGCTACCCGACCTTTCCGGCCGACCGGCCGGCCCGCTGGCTGCGGCGATTCCTTCCCCCGGCGATCCAGCGCGCCGCCCGGACGATCGTGGAGCGGCTTCCGCACTCACCGCACTACGGGAGCGTGGACTTCCTGCTCAAGCAATTCGTCCGCGGGCTCCCCTATGAGCCCGCGGTCCGGACCCAGCTCCTGCTCGGAGGCCTCACCCCGTCCGAGCAGGCGGGGCTGCTGTCGCCGGCCGTGCAGCGCTCCCTGGACGCCTTCGATCCCTACGCCGAGCTCACGAGAGCGATCGAGGACACGTCGCTCCGCGACCCCATGGAGCGCGTGATCTACCAGCACTGCCGCTTCTATCTCGCGGACCAGACGCTGGTCGCCACCGACCGCTCGACCATGGCCGCCGGGCTC
>DASZJM010000192.1:0-2099 GCA_035948165.1 Candidatus Methylomirabilota bacterium | reverse complement strand
GCGCTGACCGGGATCTGGAACGCGGCGGTGCGGGGTGCGGTGGTGGCTCGACTGAGGGCCTCCGGGCTTCCCGCCGACGATCTGCTGCTGCGGCTGCAGGCCCTGTCGCCGACGCTCGGGTTCCAGGCCGAGAAGCGGGAGTGGGCGCGGCAGTGGATGGGGGACCCCACCGCCCAGGACGGGCAGCTGGTGCAGCAATGCCTGGTGCGGCTGCTCCTCGCGGTCCGCGGGCTGGCGGAGTCGCGGGCGCGGTTCCTGACCGACAGTGGGTCCGCGGGACCCTCGTGAAGCCGACGACCGAAACGAAGAGACCGAAACAACGAACAAGGAGGAACCGACGATGGCCGCCATTCCCGATGGCTACAAGGACATCCTGCAGAAGAAGGCGTTCGCCAACCTGGCAACCGTGAACACGGACGGCACCCCGCAGGTCACCCCGGTCTGGGTCGACTACGACGGCACCCACGTTCGCTTCAACACCGCTAAGGGGCGGGTGAAGGACCAGAACCTGCGCCGCAACCCGGCGGTGGCCCTGTCCATCGCGGATCCCGACAACCCGTACCGGTATGTCCAGGTGCGCGGGCGGGTGGCCGAGATCACCGAGACGGGGGCCGACGCCCACATCGACTCGCTCGCCAAGAAGTACCTCGGGCAGGACAAGTACCCCTACCGCAAGCCGGGTGAGGTGCGCGTCATCTACAAGGTGACGCCCGAGCGCGTCCAGACGATGGGGTAGGCATGATCGCTCTCGACGGGGTCTCCAAGGGCTACGGCGGTCAGCAGCTACTCCAGGACTGCACGTGGCGCATCGGGCGGGGCGAGCGGATTGGCCTGGTCGGGCCGAACGGGGCGGGGAAGACCACGCTCTGCCGCATCCTCGCCTCGGTCGAGGAGACCGACGCCGGGCGCGTGCATCGCGACAGCGGGGTCACCGTCGGCTACCTCCCGCAGGAGGTGACCACCGGCGAGGACCGCACCGTGCTGGCGGAGGCGCTCTCGGGCTTCGACGAGGTCTGGCGCCTCGAGGCCGAGCTCGAGGCGCTCGCCGCCCGCATGGCGGGCCCCGGCGCGGAGTCGGAGCTGATCGACGCGTATGGCGAGATCCAGCACCGGTTCGAGGCCCTCGGAGGCTACCGGCTCGAGGCCGAGGCCAAGATCATCCTGGGCGGCCTCGGCTTCGCTCCGGACGCGGTGCACCGGCCCCTCGCCGAGTTCTCGGGGGGCTGGCGCATGCGGGCCGCGCTGGCGCGGCTGCTGCTGCTGCGGCCCGACCTGCTGCTGCTCGACGAGCCCACCAACCACCTCGATCTCGAGTCGCTCGGGTGGCTCGAGAACTTCCTCGCCGCCTACGAGGGCAGCGTGGTGATCGTCTCGCACGACCGTTACTTCCTGAACCGCATGGTCACCGCGATCGCGGAGCTGGCCGGGGGCTCGGTCACGCTCTACCACGGCGACTACGATCACTTCCTGATGGAGCGGGAGGCCCGCCAGGCCCTGCGGGAGGCGCAGGCGCGCAATCAGGCCAAGCGGGTGGCCGAGATCGAGCGCTTCATCGAGCGCTTCCGCTACAAGGCGAGCAAGGCCCGTCAGGTGCAGAGCCGGGTCAAGATGCTCGACCGGATGGAGCGCATCGAGACCGAGGCGGAGGCGCGCCGCATCCATTTCTCGTTCCCGCAGCCGCCGCGCACCGGCCGGCTCGTGGCCCGGCTCGCGGGCGTGCGCAAGGCCTACGGCGACAACGTGGTCTACACGGGGGTGGACTTCCAGGTCGAGCGCGGCGATCGGGTGGCCCTGGTGGGGGTCAACGGGGCCGGGAAGTCGACGCTGCTCAAGGTCCTGGCCGGCGCGCTGGCCTTCGACGCGGGCGAGCGCGTGCTCGGCAGCCACGTGGAGGTGCAGTACTACGCGCAGCACCAGCTCGACGCGCTCGACCCGACGCGGACCGTGCTCGAGGAGCTGGAGCTGGCCGCCCCGGAGGCGCAGATGTCCCGCCTGCGGACCATCCTGGGCAGCTTCCTCTTCAGCGGGGACACGGTGGAGAAGAAGGTCGCGGTGCTGTCCGGCGGCGAGAAGGCCCGGCTCGCGCTCGCCAAGATGCT
>DASZJM010000191.1:0-10841 GCA_035948165.1 Candidatus Methylomirabilota bacterium | reverse complement strand
ACCTCCCCGAGCTTCTGGCAGGTGATGCCGACCGCGCCCGCCGCCATCTGCATCTTGCCGATGGCCGGGATCTTGTGGGTCTTGATGTGCGGGCGGTTGGCGATCCGGTGGCGGTCGAGGTGGGCCTGCACCCGGCGGATGTTGTCCTCCATCACGTCGAGGTAAACCGTGACGGCCGGGGTCTCGAGATCGGTGATCGCGGTCATGGCGCCTCCTCGCGGCCGGACGCGGCGCTGCGGGCCCGGCTCCGCTCCCTTATACCAGAACCGGCTTGGTCGCGACGCGTCGGCGACGTAGACTCCGTCCATGCGGTCCGCGACGGCCGGCGTCCGGGCGACGGTTGCCGTGCTCGGCGTGATGGGCGCGCTCGCCGCGGCGCCCGTCGCGGCCCAGGAGAACTTCGAGATCCAGGTCTATGGGTCGGAGACGGTCGCTCCTGGCAGCACCATGGTCGAGCTGCACAGCAACGTGGCCGCCGTCGGCACGACCCGCACCGAGAACGACGTGCTCAGGACGCAGGGGGCCTTCCACGAGACGCTTGAGATCACCCAGGGCTGGACCTCGTGGCTCGAGACCGGCTTCTACGTGTTCACCTCGATCCAGCCGGACACCACATGGGAATGGGTGGGCAGCCACATCCGACCGCGGGTGCGAGCGCCCGAGAGCTGGGAGCTCCCGGTCGGGCTGAGTCTCTCCGCCGAGATCGGGTATCAGCGACGGGGCTTCTCGCCGGACACGTGGACCGTCGAGCTGCGTCCGATCATCGACAAGCAGTGGTCGCGCTGGTATGTCGCGATCAACCCGACCTTCGAGCGGGCGATCGTGGGGGAGAACGTCGGGCGCGGCTTCGAGTTCGCCCCCGCCGCCAAGGTGAGCTATGGTGTCACGCCCAAGGTGGCGGTCGGCCTCGAGTACTACGGCGCGCTCGGACCGGTCACCCATCTCGACCGCGGCCGCGACCAGCAGCACCAGATCTTCCCGGTGATCGATCTCGACCTGGGACCCCGCTGGGAGTTCAACGCGGGGATCGGGTTCGGGCTCACCCCGAGCACTGACCGGCTGATCATCAAGATGATCCTGGGCTATCGCTTCGAGTGGGCCGGCGGGCGCAAGTAGGCCCGGGGCCTCTCTCGGCCGCCGGCTAGCGGCCGAGGCTCTTGCGCTTCCAGAGCTCCCACGGCCGCGCGAGCGTGCTCGCGATCGACGCCTCCGCCCGCGCCGCCTCCTCCGGGCTCAGGTAGGTCACCTTGCCGCCGCCGAGCGCGATGGCCTGCGCCTGCAGGCGGGCGTTGACCTCGGTGTACACGCTGCGGAAGACCACCTGGGGCAGCGACGTCCCGACCGCCACCGCACCGTGCCCGCGCATCAGGACGACCGGCCGCATCCCGAGAGCCTGGGCGAGCGAGCGGCCCAGCGCGGGCGTGCGCACCAGCATGTCGCTGTCGCCGGCCGCCGCGTGGATGTCCCACACCGGCACGCCGCCCGACAGGAACGCGCTCATGTGGTAGAGCGGGCGCAGCGGCGCCCCGGTCACTCCGAACGGGATCACCGAGGGCGAGTGGCTGTGCACGATCGCCCGCACGTCAGGGCGCGCGCGATAGATCTCCCCGTGGATGAACCGCTCCAGGTAACTGGTGCGCCCGGCCGCCGCCACCGGCTCGCTGTCGAGACCGTACTCGAGCACGTCGGCCGCGGTGACGAGCTCCGGCGCGATCGACCGCGACATCAGGAACCGGCCGGCGTCGCGGTCGTGCCGCGCGCTCACGTGACCGTAGCCGTCGAGCACACCCTGGTCGACGAGGATGTGATTGGCCGCCACTAGATCCTCGAGCAGCTGCGGATCCGGCGGGCCCGCGGACGCGGACTGGGCCGCGCCGGATCGGGCCGCGGCGAGCCCGGCACCGAGCGCGGCCACCGCGCCCGCCACGAAGTGCCGACGAGTCACCATGAGAGCCTCCTAGGGCGCGGAGACGGCCTGCCCGTTCCCGCTCGAGGTGACGGTGAACGAGTCGCCCTGCCGGGTGTAGACGTACGCGGACCAGCCGGTAGGCGGTGTGGGGATGGAGCCCAGCACCGGGCCGCACGGCATGCCGCCCACCGTGGTCTGGGTCACGAGGGCCTCGAGGGACTCGGGCAGCGCTCCGCAGGTGACGCGGTAGGTGTTCACCGCGGTGGCGATGGTCTGGGCGTCGGTGCGGGCCTTGGTGGTGCGCGCCAGCGGCAGGTCCTCGCGCACCCCCTTCTCCTCCCGCTCGCACGCGCCGAGCGTGAGCAGCAGCGCGAGCCCGATCGCCACCCGGCCGAGAGTCTTCATGCACCCGCCTTTCCCGCTCGAGAAAATCCGACGCGGCTCTCGAGTTGTGACAGAATCATACGCCGCTCGGGCGCGTCCGGCCAAGCGGGCGCATCGGCGGAGCGGCGACCCCTCACCCAAAGGAGATCACGATGAGCATCAAGCGGCACGGCGTCGGCCCCCGGCTCAGCCAGGCGGTCGTCCACGGCAACACGGTGTACCTGGCGGGCATCATCGCGGGCGATCCCTCCGCGGACGCCAAGGGACAGACCGAGCAGATTCTCAAGAAGATCGACGAGCACCTCGCCGCGGTGGGCAGCCACAAGTCCAAGCTGCTCTCGGCCACGATCTACGTGGCCAACATGGGAATCTTCGGCGAGATGAACTCGGCGTGGGACGCGTGGATCGACCCGGCCAACACCCCGGCCCGGGCCACCGTGGAAGCCCGGCTGGCCGCTCCCAAGTACCTCGTCGAGATCATGGCGATCGCGGCGATCTGATGACCGGCCCGGCGGCCCGGCGGTTCGAGGGCAAGGTAGTGCTGATCACCGGCGCCGCCGGCGGCATCGGGCGCGCGGCCGCGGTGCGCTTCGCGACCGAGGGCGCGCGGCTCGGCCTCGTCGACCTCTCGCGCGACGGGCTCCAGGCCACCCTCGACGCGGTCGAGAAGGCGGGCGGCGCGGGCCTGATCGTGGAGGCCGACGTCACCCGCTCGGCCGACGTGGCCCGCTACGCAGCCACCGTGGCGGAGCGCTGGGGCGGGGTGGACTGCTTCTTCAACAACGCGGGCGTGCTGGGCGCGGTGAAGGCCCTCGTGGACTACCCGGAGGAGATCTTCGACCAGGTGCTCGCGGTCAACGTGAAGGGCGTGTGGCTCGGCATCAAGACGGTGGCCCCGCTGCTCCGGGCGCGGGGTGGCGGCGCCATCGTGAACACCGCGTCGATCGCGGGGCTGCGCGGCTCGCGCAACCTGGTGGCCTACACCGCGAGCAAGCACGCGGTGGTAGGGCTCACCCGCACCGCCGCGCTCGAGCTGGCCCCCGCGGGCATTCGGGTCAACGCGATCTGCCCGAGCCCGATCGACACCGCGATGGTGCGGGACCTCGAGACTGGGGCCAGCCCCGCCAACCCGGCCGCCTTCCACGAGCGCCTGGCCGCCACCATCCCGCTCCGGCGCTACGGCCAGCCGGAGGAGGTCGCCGCGCTGGTGACGTTCCTCTGCAGCGCGGACGCGGACTACCTCACCGGCGGGATCTACACGGTGGACGGCGGCGCGATGGCCTGAGGCGCGACGCCCGCGCCCGCGGCGGCCGGGTCGAGCTGCTGGAGCGCGGGCATCACTTCCCGGGCGAAGAAGCGCAGGTTGCGCTCCGCCTCGTCGGCGGGCATGCCCGCGTAGCCGAAGACGCCCACGTAGTGGCTGTTGCCGGTGCGGGCGTGGATGTCGACGATCTTCTCGTAGCACTGCTCCGGCGTGCCCCACACCTGCAGGTTCATGAAGTAGTCGACCACCGTGTCGGTGCCGTACTGCTGGATCTTCTCCGCCATCTTGCCGTAGTACTCGTAGCCCTTGGTGTGGGCCAGGTGGTCGCCCTGGAACTGGTAGTGGTCGAGCACCGTGTGGTAGTAGCCGCCGATGTAGCGTCGCGCCATCGCCTCGGCGCGATCGGCGCTCGCGTCGCAGAAGGTCCAGCCCGCCGAGATCGGCGGCGGCGCGTCCACCCCGTTGACGCGCCGGTAGACCTCGCGGTACGCGTCCAGCTCGCGCGCCACTTCCTTCCACGGCTTCTGGGGGATGATCAGGATGCCGACCCCCAGCTCGGCCATGATCTGGACCGACTCCGGCGAGACCGCCGCCGCGTAGGTGCGCCCGCGGAAACTCTTGAACGGCGCCGGCCGGATGGCCGCGCGCGGCTGCTTGACGTAGACCCCGTCGTACTCGCAGTACCCGCTCTCGAGCCCGCGCAGCAACATCTCGGCCGACTCCACGAACCGGGGCCGCGACTCGTCCATCGACTGGCGGAAGCCGTCGAACTCCACCTTGCCCGCGCCGCGGCCCAGGCCCAGGATCAGGCGGCCGCCCGAGAGATTGTCGAGCATCGACACTTCCTCGGCCACCCGCATCGGATCGTGCCACGGGAGCACCACCACCATGGAGCCGAGCTGGGCGTGACGGGTACGGCCGGCCATGTAGGAGAGGAACTGCAGCACGTCGGGGCACATCGTGTAGTCGGTGAAGTGGTGCTCGACGCCCCACACCGACTGAAAGCCGAGCGGCTCGGCGAGCTCCGCCAGACGGAGCTCGTTCAGGTAGACGTCCCGATCGCTCTGCGCCTTACCCGGGTTCTGGAAGACCGCGGCCATCCCGACATGCATGCTGGGTTCCCCCTCGCCGGGATGGTACGCGAGGGGGAACCCACCGGGCA
This sequence comes from Candidatus Methylomirabilota bacterium, assembly GCA_035948165.1. GTDB lineage: Bacteria > Methylomirabilota > Methylomirabilia > Rokubacteriales > CSP1-6 > CAMLFJ01. The sequence goes on along the minus strand of DASZJM010000191.1, from coordinate 6,122 downwards.
ACCCGGGGTCCCGCGATCAGGCGACGCGCCGGAGCGGACGCGCGGGCGCCGAGGCCTCTTCGCCCCGCCGCACCACGAGCTCGTAGCCCCGCGGCACGCGGGCCAGCAGCACCGGCCACACGTCCTCGAGCATCCACTCCCAGCCGCCGGGCACCGACACCACCACCTGGCCCCGCGACCAGAGCGAGCGCGGCGCCACCTGCACCGACACGAACGACTCGCCGCCCAGCTTGCGGTCCACGAGGGACTGCACGTACGCGCGGGTCGCGAGGGCGCGCGACTCGCTGCCGTCCCGCTGGACCCGCCAGGCCAGGGGGCCCACCACCAGGACCAATCCGAGTACCGACGCCAAGACGATCTCGAGCATGGCTATCTCCTTCCGCGCGTTGAGATGCGGCCCGGGGGGCAAGAGATTCCGCGTGATTCCGACAGGGAAGGGTGGAATCCCTTGGCCGCACTGCGGCATCCAAAGAGGCGATTGAGGAAGGAGGACGTGATCATGGCAAAGCGAATTCTCGTTCCGTTGGATGGTAGTGAGTCGGCCGAGGTCGCGGCAACCCTGGCCGCCGATCTGGCCCGCAATAGCGGCGGCCACATCCGGCTATTGCAAGTCCAGCCGGTGCCCGAGCATCGGGTGAGCTCGGCCGGGCGCGTGGTGGCATTCGCCGACCAGGAGATGGAGCGGCTGACCGCGGAGGGCCGGGACTACCTCGAGACCGTGGAGACACGGCTCGGCGCGGTGCCCACCGAGCGGGTCGTGCGCTTCGGAAAGCCGGCCGAGGAGATCCTGGTGGAGGCGGAAGCTTTCGACGCCGATCTCATCGTGCTGACCACCGAGCGGCGGGGCTGGCTGGCCCGTCTGGCCGGCGGTAGCCTCGGCGAGCGGCTCCTGCATACCTCTCCGGTACCGGTCGCGCTGGTCCGCGCCGCCTGACCTCCGAGGCGGCTCGATCCGGGCCGGCGCTCAGTCGTAGAGCCGGCCGCGCTGGAGCCGCCGGTGGCAGTGGAACAGCGTGTACTCGATGGTCCGCGCGGACACGCCCAGCGCCTGGGCGTGCCCGCGCAGCCGCGTCAGGTACTGCTCCCACTGGGCGAGGGTGAAGGCCCGACCGCGCGGGTTTCCGGCGACCGAGCGGATGCTGAACAGCAGCTGCCAGCAGCGGATGTCGAGCACGCCGTAGCGGACCGGGTCGATCAGGGTGAGGATGGCGGAGGCGGTGGCCACGCTCACCCCCGGCAGCGCGACCAGATGGGCGATGCGCGCCTGCTCGTCGCGGGCGGCCAGCGCGGCGGTGGACACGCGACGGATCGTCGCGGCGCCGCTGCGCTCGTAGTGGCGGCGGGAGCGCGGGCTCTTCCACCGACACATCGCGAGGAACTCGGCGCGCGTGAATCGACCCGCCCTCTTCACGTGGGCGAGGCTCCGGATGAGGGCCTCGGTGCCGGGATCCTCTTGCGTGATCAGCTCGCGCCGCAGGAGCGCGCGCAGGCTCCGGTAGGGCACCCGCTTCAGCGGCACCGGCGACACCCCCCGGCGTTGCGCTCACCGAGCGCAGGCATTATCCTCGCCGCCATGACCGAGCCCTTCGTGACGCTCCCCGAGATCCACCGCGCGGCCCGCGCGCGCCTGCCCCGCACCTCGTACAACTTCGGCGCGGGCGGCACCGAGACCGAGACGACCCTGCGCCGCAACCGCCGTTCGCTACGGCGCCTCGCGATCCGCCAGGACATCCTGGTCGACGTGCGCCAGATCGATCTGTCCACCTCGCTGCTCGGCATTCCCCTCTCCTGGCCGGTGGTGATCGCCCCGATGGGTGGGCTCGTGCTCTTCCATCCCGAGGGCGACTGCGAGATGGCGCGCGGGGCGGGCAAGGCCGACACGCTACAGTTCCTGAGCGGCGCCACCGGATGGTCGGTGGAGGCGGTGGCGGCGGCCGGTCCCGGGCTCAAGATGTTCCAGCTCTACCACATGGGCGATCGGGCGTGGGTGGCGGATCTCCTCGCGCGGGTCGAGGCCTCCGGCTACCTCTGCGTGTGCCTCACCGTCGACGTCCAGGTCTACAGCCGCCGCGAGCGCGACATCGTCGCGCGCTTCACCCCGCGCGAGGCGATGCTGAAGGCGCCGAATCCGCGGCCGCCCGATTCGGAGTATCCGGCCCGCCTCACCTGGGCCGACGTGGAGTGGCTGCGCAAGACCACGCGCCTGCCCATCGGGCTCAAGGGCATCATGACGCCCCGCGACGCCAAGCGCGCGGTCGAGGCGGGCGTCGAGCTCATCTGGGTGTCCAACCACGGGGGGCGTCAGCTCGACTCGACCCAGGCGAGCATCGACGCGCTGCCCGCGGTGGCCGACGCGGTCGGGGGCGCGGCCAGCATCATCATCGACGGCGGCTTCGCGCGCGGCACCGACGTGATCAAGGGCATGGCGTGGGGCGCCAACGCGGTCGCGGTGGGCCGCACCGCGCTGTGGGGACTGGCCGCCGACGGCGCGAGCGGGGTGGCCTGCGCGATGGACATCCTGCGCCGCGAGCTGCGGACCTCCATGGCCCTCGCGGGGCAGACGAGCGTGCGCGGGCTCACCCGCGACACGGTCTTTCGCGTCGATTGATGCGGCCCCGCCAGCCCGAGGCCGGCGAGGCCGCGCACCTACTGCATCGGCGAGTACGAGGTCGGCCGGAGGATGTGCGCGGTGAGCCGGCGCACCAGCGGGCCGTTCTTCTCGGTCTCCGCGAACTTCGCGAGGCGATCCTGGTCGGCGAAGAAGCCGCCCCACTTCTTCTCGCGATCGGCCAGGCTCTCCCAGGCCAGGATGTAGAGGAGCTGGTCCGAGGAGCCGCCCAGCTCGTTGGTCCAGAATCCCACCACCTGGATCTGGTGCTTCTTGAAGAAGCCCATGGTGATGTCGGCGAAGCGGCGGTTGAGATCGGGGAGCCGGCCGGGCACGGCGTGATAGGTCCGAAGCTCGTACAGCATCGCAGGGTCCTCCTGAGGCGCGCGGTAGGTGCTGTCTGCCGCGACTTTAGAGACGCTCATCACACGTGTCAAGCGGCACCGAGGTGCCGGTGATGCTCGCCCGCACCGCGTCACTCACCGCCCGCGTGGGCCTCGCGCTCACGGTAGTGGGCGCGCTCTCGCTCCTGCTGTCGGGGGTGGGCACTCGCTGGGACTGGTGGGACTATCGCACCGGGTTCCTGATCCTGCGCTGGACGCTCTACGGCGGGGTCGCGATCATCGTGGTGGCGGTGGCCGGCCTCATCCTCGGGCTGCTCGCGCGCACCGGCCGGAGCCTCCTCGTCTCGCTCGTGACGCTCGTGCTGCTCGCCGCCGTCGCGGCGGTGCCGGTCGGCGCGCTGCGCTCGGCGGGTCGCGTCCCGCCGATCCACGACATCACGACCGACCTCGACGATCCGCCGCGCTTCGTGGCGGTGCTGCCGCTGCGCCAGGGCGCCCCGAACACCGCGGAGTACGCCGGCGCGGCCCTGGCCGCCCAGCAGCGCGCGGGCTACCCGGGCCTCGCGTCGGTGCGCTTCGCGGCGCCGCCGGACCAGGTCTTCGCGCGCGCGGTCGAGGTCGCGCGCGGCCTCGGCTGGCAGATCGTCGCCGCGGTTCCGGCGGAGGGCCGCCTGGAGGCGACCGACCGCACCCGCTGGTTCGGCTTCCGGGACGACGTGGTGGTCCGGGTCGTCGCGGAGGGCACCGGCACCCGCGTCGACGTCCGCTCGGTCTCCCGGGTGGGCCGCAGCGATCTCGGGACCAACGCCCGTCGGATCCGGCGCTTCGAGGAGGCGCTCGAGCGCACCGACCTGCCGAAGGCGCCCGCCCCGAAGTAGGCCCGCCCGTCTCTCAGGGCTTCACGGCAACCTTGGCGACGAAATCGCGCCGCAGGGTGAGCCCCAGGCCGGGGCCGGTCGGAGCCAGGACGTGGCCGTCCTCGAGCTCGACCCGCTCCTCGACCAGGTCGTTCAGCAGCGGGTTGTGACCGCGGGAGAACTCGAGCAGGGTCACGCACGGGGTGGAGACGGCCAGGTGCAGGCCGGCCGCGAAGAGGATGGCCGAGCCCCACAGGTGCGGCGCCACCGTCAGCTCGTGGGCGGCGGCCAGCGCCGCGATGCGCTGGGTCTCGGTGATGCCGCCCGCGATGGCCACGTCGGGCTGGCAGATGTCGACCGCGCGCGCCTCGATCATGTCGCGGAACGCGAAGCGGGTCTGCTCGCTCTCCCCCGCCGCGATCGGGATGTCGGTGGAGGCGCGCACCTCGGCCTGGCCCGCGAGGTTCTCGGCCGAGACCGGCTCCTCGAGCCAGCCGAGGTCGCAGTCCTCCACCTTGCGCGCGAAGCGCTGGGCCTGCCGCACGCTCCACGTGCCGTGGGCGTCGACCATGATGCCGACGTCCGGCCCGAGGGTCTCGCGCACCTCGCGCACCCGCGCCGCCGAGTCGTCGACGCTCTTATCTTGAAGTCCCACCCGCAGCTTCACCGCGCGGTGGCCACGCTCCACGTACTGGGTCATCTGCTTGCCGATGGCGCCCACCGGCGCCCAGCCCCCGCTCGCGTAGGCGGGAATCCGCTCGCGGTACTTTCCCCCCAGGAGGCGCCACACCGGCTGACCGAGCGAGCGGCCGAGCAGGTCCCAGCACGCGATGTCGATACCGCTGATCGCGCACAGGGCGAGCCCGCGCCGGCCCATGGTGGGGAACGTCCGGCCCTCGCGGGTCGCGTAGCGGGCGCGGGAGCCGTTGTAGAGCGTCTCCCAGATGCCGGTGACGTCTCGCGGATCGCGCCCGATCAGCACCGGCGCCATCTCCTCGCGGATCAGCGTGACCATCGCCGCGTAGTTGCCGAGATTGCCCACCGCGGCCTTGGCCTCGCCGAGACCCGTGAGCCCGGTGTCGGTCTCGATCTCGACCAGGCACATGTTGAACGTGTCGTTGCGGCCGAAATCGCTCACGTGGGCGTGCTCGGGGGGAATGGGCGCGCGAAGCCAGGTTGCGCGGACCGCGGTGATCTTCATGGGGGCTGAGGGTACGGTGCCCCCCGCCGCGATGTCAATCGAGCGGGCGGGCGGCGCGCGCGGTGAGCTTGAATGAGACCAGCTCGCGAACCCGGATCCCGGACGAGAGCGCGCTCTGCTCCTTGACGCTGTTGCCCACCTCCGGGGCGTACCAGAGCTCGAAGCTCGTGGCGCCGGTCCGGCGGTGCACGCACGTCACGTGCGAGGCGGCGAAGGTCCCGGCGGGAACCGTCACCGCCGCGGGCGCGTCGGCGCGGCAATCCATCTCCACGTCGTCGGTCTGACGGGCCTCCGGACGCTCGCGCGTGTAGTCGAGCGCCCACGGCCGCCCGGCCCGGAGGGGAAAGGCGAGCACCGCGACCGGCGGCACGTTGCGAATCACGACTCCGCCGTCCACCTTGTCGAGGAGGTGCGCCCCGTCCGAGCGGCGGTAGAAGATCTCGCGGCGGCCGGCCTTGACCACCACCGAGTCGACCCCCTCGACCGTCTCGAACCGGGCCACCGTCCAGACGAACGTACCGCTGCCGACCGGGCTCTCCCATCGATACGACCACTCGTCGCCGACACTCCAGACACGCCGCTCGATCGCCCGCGCGGCCGGATCGGCCGCCGGCTTGGCCGCGGCCCCCGACGCGGCCGGCCGCTGGCCCAGCCATTGCGCGTACGGCCTGGCCGTGAACTGCTCGCGCATGCAATCGAAGTACGGCAGGTTCGGGCTCGGCACCGAGTTGGGCGCCCCGCGGATGGTGTAGCGACCATCGGCCTCGACCCGGTCGAGGTACCAGTCCCGGAAGCGTCCGTCGCAGATCCGGCCCATCTCCCAGACGTAGTCCTGCTGCGGCGTGTTCTGGAGAGAGGCGCAGCCCGCGACGAGCGTCACGAGCGCGAGAGCCAGCGCGAGCGGGCGGGACGAGCGGGTCGATCGCACCGGTCAGTCGAGGCTCAGACTACCCCAGAAGATCGGCTCCGGGTGCAGGCGCACGCCGAAGCGCTGCTCCACGCCCGCGCGCACGCGGCGCGCGAAGGCGGCGACGTCGGCCGCGCGGGCGCCGTCGTGACAGACGATGGCCAGCGTGTGCCGGGTGGAGAGCCCGACCGGTCCGTCGCTCTGT